>JBAQPK010000064.1:0-9829 GCA_049305715.1 Desulfuromonadaceae bacterium
TTCGTATAGTTTATAACGCTGCCGCATTCTTTCAGACCAGGTACGGTGACCCGGCCTGTTGGAGTCATGAAACAGTAAAGGCGGCCGATTGGCCGCCTTAAAATTCGAAAAAATGGGGGAGTGCTCCTCGCTTCTCCCCACATGGAACCAACCAGTATCACGCCTGCTACTTCTTTTTCTGCAAGGGATTCTGCTGTTTCCAGAAAACGCCAAGCACTTCCCGTTCCGAAGCGCTGAGGGATGCTCCTTTGCCTTCCATCGCCTTTTGAATCTTCGCCATATCCTTATGGGCACCAAGGGCGGCATCGATAGCCTGAACGCTGTGGCATTTGGTGCATTTCGCTTCCAGAATGGCAGGGGCCGTCCGCGAGTCCGCCTGTTTCGTGGGTTGCGGCGCCGCCCACGCGCCTGTTGCGCAGAGTAACATACTACCGATAAAAATTTGATTAGCTTTCACGTCAACTCCTTGATGGGTAAATTTAGATCGTTTTTGGTTCAAACCCCGCTGTCGCTCCTTAATCTGATTGACGGGAGTATATTATTGGTGCGGATGCGGGGTTTGCATACCATGTTGAAAATGTATCAGCAAACAGCAGAAAGTCAAGCCTGCCCCCATGGGTTTTCCACAGGTAGCAAAACAATTAAGGTGACATTCGGCCTCCTTATTCTTTTAAAAAATATCGGGAGTTCCCCTGGCTTCCTAAATTTTCCGCCCCAAAGCCAACCATTTCGCTATTGCGTTGTATAATAGGTACAGGGAATTCAATACAAAAGGCAAGGAGTGCGTGTCATGGCAAACTGTTGCATCCCCATCCTTGACCGGCGGAGCCTTCCGCTCGCCCTGACAACACTTATGGCCGGGATCTTTCCGGCCTCCCTTATGCCGACCGTATCATCGCTGGCGGACATCCGGCTCCCCCCGGGGTTTGCTATCGACTACTTCGCACCCAAGGTGCCGGGGGCACGGTCGCTGGCAGCGGGCCCTGACGGGATCGTTTTCGTCGGCACCAGGGGGGAGGGAAAAGTCTATGCAGTCATCGATAAAAATGGCGACGGCAAGGCCGACGAGGTACTCACTATCGCCAAAGGTCTGCAAATGCCGAACGGCGTTGCCTTTCGCAACGGCTCTCTCTACGTGGCCGAGGTCGGGCGGATCCTCCGCTTCGACAACATCGTCAAGCGGCTTCGCAATCCGCCCCCGCCGGTGGTGGTAACCGATGCGCTCCCCAAGGAGGAGCATCACGGCTGGAAGTTCATCCGCTTCGGTCCGGACGGCAGGCTCTATGTACCGGTCGGGGCGCCGTGCAACGTCTGTGAGCGGCGGGACGATCAACGCTTCGCCTCCATCACCCGGATGAACGCCGATGGCAGCGGGCGGGAGATTTTTGCCCACGGCGTCCGGAACACGGTCGGCTTCGACTGGCATCCTCAGACCCGAGAACTCTGGTTTACCGACAACGGCCGGGACTGGCTGGGGAACGACCTCCCTCCCGACGAGTTGAACCGGGCGCCGGTAAAGTCGCTGCACTTCGGTTTTCCGTACCGGCACGGCAAGGGGTTAATCGATCCCGAGTTCGGTGAAAACGCCCCGCCCGGCATCCCGTTCGTACCCCCGGAAATGGAGTTGGGGCCTCACGTGGCCTCTCTCGGCTTGCGTTTCTACAGCGGCGCCATGTTCCCCCGCACCTACCGTGGCGGGATCTTCATCGCCGAGCATGGCTCCTGGAACAGATCGCCCCCCATCGGCTACCGGATTACCTTCGTGCCGCTGGAGGGAGGGAAAGCGGCAGGTTACACCATCTTTGCCCAAGGGTGGCTCAAGGGGGTCGCCGCCTGGGGGCGCCCGGTGGACCTGGAGGTGATGGCCGACGGCTCGCTCCTCGTCTCGGATGATAAAAAGGGGGCGATCTACCGGATCACCTATTCCGGAGAAAAAAAGTAAGGCACCAGACCGGCAGCGGACAGCGCCGGCCCGGCCCAGAGGCAATTATACAACGAGCAACATAACTCCCTGTTTTGAGGTATACTATGACCAGTCATATATTCCATGGTCAGCGGTACAAATCCAGACCTGAAAGGAAAGGAGAGCAGAGATGAATAACGATAGCACGTGTCCGGTAACGGGCAGGACTGACAGCCCCACTGCCGGCAGTGGCCCGTCGAACCGGGACTGGTGGCCGAACCAGTTGGACCTCAAGATCCTTCATCAGAATTCTTCCATGATCAACCCGATGGGGGAGGAGTTCAACTACGCCGAGGAGTTCAAGAAACTCGACCTGGAGGCCCTGAAGAAGGATCTCCATGCGCTGATGACCGACTCGCAGGAGTGGTGGCCGGCTGATTACGGTCACTACGGGGGGCTCTTCATCCGGATGGCGTGGCACAGCGCGGGCACTTACCGCACCGGCGACGGCCGCGGCGGCGCCTCCTCGGGTTCGCAGCGTTTCGCGCCGCTCAACAGCTGGCCGGACAACGTCAACCTCGACAAGGCGCGCCGCCTGCTCTGGCCGATCAAGCAGAAATACGGCAGGAAAATCTCCTGGGCCGACCTGATGATCCTCGCCGGCAACTGCGCTCTGGAGTCGATGGGCTTTACAACGTTCGGCTTCGGCGGCGGGCGCGAAGACGTCTGGGAGCCCGAAGAAGACATTTACTGGGGAGCCGAGAGCGAATGGCTTGGCGACAAGCGCTACTCCGGCAACCGGGAACTGGAGAACCCTCTCGCCGCCGTGCAGATGGGTTTGATCTACGTGAACCCGGAAGGCCCGAACGGCGAGCCCGATCCGGTCGCCTCCGGCCGTGACGTTCGGGAGACCTTCGCACGCATGGCCATGAACGACGAAGAAACCGTCGCCCTCGTCGCCGGCGGCCACACCTTCGGCAAATGCCACGGCGCCGGGCCGGCGTCCCATGTCGGTCCTGAACCCGAGGCCGCCGGCATCGAGGAGCAGGGCCTCGGCTGGAAGAACAGCTTCGGGAGCGGCAAAGGGGGCGATACGATCGGCAGCGGCATCGAGGGTGCCTGGAAAGCGAACCCGACCAGATGGGACATGGGCTATCTGAACACGCTGTTCAAATACGAGTGGGAGCTGGTCAAGAGCCCGGCCGGCGCGCATCAGTGGCTGGCCAGGGACGTGGCCGAAGAGGACATGGTGGTTGACGCGCACGACCCGTCGAAGAAGCACCGGCCGATGATGACCACGGCGGACCTCTCCCTGCGCTTCGACCCGATCTACGAGCCGATCGCGCGGCGCTACCAGCAGAACCCCGAAAAATTCGCGGACGCCTTCGCCCGTGCGTGGTTCAAGCTGACCCACCGCGACATGGGCCCGCGCTCGCGCTATCTCGGTGGGTCAGTGCCTGCGGAAGAGCTCCTGTGGCAAGACCCCGTCCCCGCGGTCACTCATACATTGATTGATGGGCAGGACATCGCCCTCCTCAAGGGCAGGATCCTCGCTTCGGGGCTGTCTGTCTCCCAACTAGTCGGAACGGCCTGGGCGTCGGCATCCACGTTCCGCGGCTCCGACAAGCGGGGCGGGGCGAACGGCGCGCGCATCCGTCTCGCGCCGCAGAAGGATTGGGAAGTCAACCAGCCTGACCGGCTGAAGAGTGTGCTGCAGGCCCTTGAGGGAATCCGGAAGGAGTTCAACAGTGCGGAGTTAGGCGGGAAGATGGTTTCGCTCGCCGACCTGATTGTTCTGGGCGGATGCGCGGCTGTCGAGCATGCTGCGAAAAATGCCGGCTTTGAAGTGACCGTTCCCTTCACACCGGGACGCACGGATGCGTCTCAAGAACAAACCGATGTGGCATCGTTCGCCGTACTCGAGCCTGTTGCAGACGGGTTCCGTAACTACCTCAAAACCAGATACTCCGTATCGGCAGAGCATCTGCTGGTTGATCGGGCGCAGCTGCTGACACTGACCGCTCCCGAGATGACGGTTCTTTTTGGTGGTATGCACGTCCTGAATGCCAACTTTGGACAGTCCCGACACGGCGTCTTCACCGAGCGGCCGGAAACGCTCACCAATGACTTCTTCGTGAATCTGCTCGATATGAGCACCACGTGGAAGGCGGCTCCGGAAGCCGGCGACCTGTTCGAGGGGCGTGATCGCGCAAGCGGCGAACTCAAGTGGACCGGCACCCGTGTCGACCTCATCTTCGGCTCGAACGCCCAACTCCGGGCCTTGGCGGAAGTCTATGGAAGTGGGGACTCCCAGGAGAAGTTCCTGCACGATTTTGTAAAGGCGTGGAATAAAGTAATGAACCTTGACCGTTTCGACCTCGCCTGAGTGGTTTGTAAAATTTGACGTTCAAAGACAGCATATGCAACAAACCTCCAGAGAGATGTTGCGCCGCGCCGGTCGAAAATGCTACATTGTGCAGCCTTCTTCACGCTGCCCTTATGGAATCGGGTCATGCGGGGTCATATCAAATTTGTGAGGTTGAAAGAATGACGATGAAACACTTTGGGCCGACCAGACTGGACGCAGCGCTCATCCCGAAAATAGCCCGGCAGTGGGGAACGCCGGTATATCTGCATGATCAGGAATACATAGAAAACAGCTGCCAGCAGTTGCTGAACATGCCCAATGCGTACGGCCTGCATGTACGATACGCCATGAAGGCAAACTCGGATCGTACCGTACTGCGTGTCGTCACCAACAAGGGACTGGATCTGGATTGCTCGTCACTTGATGAAGCGGCCCGTGCCTTTGCCGCCGGGGTTCCCTATGCCCGGATGATGCTGACGACCCAGGAGGTTCCGTCCGGTGAGGAGCGCGCCGAACTGGAGGAGATGATCAAGGCTGGCCTCAAGTACAACGTCTGCTCCATGACGCAGTTTCAACTGATTGCCGACTTTGCCAGAAACAACAACATAGACCTTTCCATGAGGGTCCATCCGGGAGCCGCCGGCGGCGGTGAAAGCGCCACCCGCGATACCGGCAGCGAATACTCCTGCTTCGGCGTACACTTAAACGATGTCCCCACGGTAAAAGCCATGGCTGACAAACTGGGACTGCGCTTTACCCAGGTGCATGTCCATATCGGCTCGGGGGGCGACCCGGAAAAATGGCGCCAGAACATCGATCGCGAACTGGGCTTTGTGAAGACCTATTTCCCGGATGCCACCACGGTCAGCTTCGGCGGGGGACTCAAGGTCGCCAGGATGCCGGGGGAAAAACAGGCCGACATCGCGGCGCTGGGCGCCTATGCGACGCAGCGGATACAGGAGTTCAAGGAGGCAACCGGACGCGAACTGCAGATGGAGATCGAGCCGGGAACCTTTGTGGTGGCCAACTCGGGACATATCATTACCAGAATCATCGACAAGAAGCTGACCAACGAGCTGAACTTCCTGATCGTTGACGGCGGCATGGAGCTGCTGACGCGCCCGCTGCTGTACGGCTCCGAGCATCCTATCGCCATCGTGCGTCAGGACGGTACGCTGCTCTCCAGCGAGTATGACGGCAAACCAACGGCCGGGTTGAAATCGTTCGGAATCGTGGGGCGCTGCTGCGAAAGCGGCGATTCGGTGCGTCTGGACAATGATGGCAACATCGTGCCGGTGCTGATTGCCGAACCGGAAATCGGCGACTATGTCGTCATCGGCGGCACGGGAGCCTACTCCGAGAGCATGTCGCCGGAAAACTACAACTCGCACCGCAAGCCGGGAGCCGTCATGAGAACCCGCAATGGCGAACTGGTGCAGATCAGGAAGAAGCAGGTCCGTGAGCAGATCTACCAGAATGAGCTGGATGTGAAACTGTAATTGATCGAAGTGCAATCTGTAATCAAAAAGGCGGCCGATTGGCCGCCTTTTGAATTTAAGAATAGTGTCTCTGGAACTCGCCGCTCAGCAGAGCCCGTGCAGGGCGTCTTCGAACGCCCGCACGGTTTTGGCCCGCCTCAGTTCCTTGAGCGGTTTTGACAGTTCCGGTTCATCCAGGTACGCGATGATCTCCTTGACCTTGCTCAGCACCTGCGTATCGCCGCAGAACAGCCGGCCATAGCGGTTCATAATCTCCCTCAGATAGCGGCCGAGTTCCACTCTCCGCTCTTCCCGCCCTGCTCGGGGTTCACCTGTCCCCGCAGGCGCATGAACAGCCGCGGATCGGCAATAGCACCCCGCCCCAGCATCAGCCCGGCAGCGCCGGTCTCGCCCAGCACCCGTCCGCCATCGGCAGCGCTCCGGATATCCCCGTTGGCAATCACCGGCAGCCGGGTCTCCCGCATCACCCGGGCGGTCACCCCATGGTCGGCAACGCCGTCGTATTTCTGAACCACGGTTCGGGGGTGCAGCACCAGGAAATCCACCCCGCTCGACTCGAAGAGCGGTAGCAGCGACAGGATCTGGTCCGGATCATCGTACCCGGTCCGGATCTTGACGGAGAAGGAACCGTCAACTACATCCCGCAGGGCGGGGATGACCTCTCCAAGATCGTCCGGACAGCGGAGCATCCCCCCACCGGTCTGGCCGCCCCCCATCCGGCCATAGGGGCACCCCATGTTGAGGTTGATATGTGCCGCACCGACACCCTGCGCGACCCGGGCCGCCGAGACCAGCGCCTCCCGCCCATGCCCCACCAGCTGCACCACCAGCGGCACACCATCCTGCTCGGAGGCGATGTCGCTCCGGTCAACGGCGTTGAGCGACATTCCCGCCGGTGCGGTATTGACACGCATGAATTCGGTAAAGATGACGTCGGGCCGGACATGTTCGATGAAATAGGCGCGCAAGGCCCGGTTGGTCAGCCCCTGCATCGGCGCCAGCATCAGCGGTGTGGTTCCGGGCTGCCACGGGAGCACCGTCATATCGTGCTCTCCATTACCCGACGGGGCTTGAGAGGTCCCGGCGCAGAATTGCGCCCCAGCCTGGCATCCAGTTCGTCGATCCAGCCGGCTTTGGCATCCGGAAAGGCATCCGCGTAAGGCACGTAGGGTTTGATATCCAGAACAGGTGTGCCATCCAGAAGGTCAACACCGCGAAGGTGCAGCGTCCTGCCTTCAGTCGTTACCAATTCCACGGCTGACAGCCCCATCGAATTGGGGCGATGGGGAGAACGGGTGGCCAGAACGCCGCGTTTTGGTCCACCGCGAGGCGGCTTTACACTGCTCTTCCACCCCTCACTCAGATGAAAAGCGAAGATCAGCCAAATCCGGTCAAAGCCGCTCAGATCCTGTATGACCTTCTCGTCCAGCCAATCCGCAAGTTCCAAAGTGGCAATCGCAAGCTCTCCGGTTTCCGTGCCTTCAACGACAGTGCTTTGATGGGGTGCATCAATACGGCGGGAATAGGGGGATCGCAGGATGCCAATGGGGCGATACATGAAATGGTAGTCTTCGGTCTTCAATCAGAAACATCCATGATAGTTTTTTTTGCGGGCGCCCCGTTGTTCTCGGGCGTAGTTTCCGGCTCAAACGTATTTACAGTTGTAAATTCAAACAGGTCTGTCGGGTATTTGCCATCGAAGAAAACCGTGGCGCGATTGTGATGCGGGTAACCGGCTGCAATTATTCGAGCGATCCTGGGCAGGGGGAGCATGTTAACAGGAAATTACAAGCATGGAAACAGCAAAGGCGGCCGATTGGCCGCCTTTGCTATCAGGCAAGGTATTCCTTCTTTCCCTATTTCTTCAGCAGGCTGTAGGGAGCTGCACGGGTGAGCCAGGGTGATGCCGGATACTCGGCGGCCAACCGGTCGTAGATGCCGATGAGATTGGTGACATCATGGCTTTCGATGAAGCGGCAACACCGTTCAGATAGACCGCTTCCGCCGCCAAAGTGCTGCCCGGGTAGTCGGCGAGTATTTTACCGAAGCAATCACACGCGGCCGGGCGATCGGGGAGGTCGAATTTCGCTTTCCCCATGCCGAGGAGGAGCGACGGGACCAGATCGTCGGGGGGGTAGAAACCGAGGGTTCGGTACTGCTCAACCCCCTCCCCGTTCAGGATCAGCAGGGTCGGGGTCCATTTGACCTTGTAGCGCGGGCCGAGCACCGGATCGGCGGCCTCCAGGCGCAGGGGGATCAGGTTGTCGTTCACAAAAGAAATCACTGCCGGATCGATGTACGCGACCGCGTCCATCTGTTTGCAGCCAATTCAGCCAGGGTTGAAGAAGTCGGCAAACACCAGCTTCCCCTCCGCCCTACCCCGTGCCAGCCCTTCATTAAAATCCGTAATCCAGTTGATTTGTGCCATGACTAACTCCTTTCAGTGGATTGATGAAGTGAAGTATAGCAGGAACAGGGAGTATTGCGAGCAAGCCTCAGGGAGCGTGGGAAAGATCGGATGATTACGGTGCGGGCATTGCACGTGCGAAACAGCACGGCGATCGATTGGCCGCCTTTTGGATTAAGTATGGTCCCTCGGAACAATTGTACCGAATATATATCTGCCCAAAAAAATTGTTTGGATGTTTACCATTGATTCAATGCGAACTGAACATACATGCCTGAAACTCTAACCTGCCCCCAGAGGTCCCACTTTTGATTGGTAAGCCTGGGATTCTGAGTGACTTTGGAGCGCATGCTTTGCAAATACACATTTTGTATGATATTGTACAATTAAATGTATTACTTCATACAGTTTTTTGATATAAAGAACTTATGGAATACAGACTGAACAAAGATCACCTTCTTAACACTCTGGAAGAGTGGAACCGGTTCCTCAAGCGCAAGGTTCATCTGATCGCGTGTGGAGGGACGGCCATGACCTTGTCAGGAGTCAAGCCATCGACCAAAGATGTTGATTTCATGGTCCCGAGTATTCAGGAGCATCAGTATCTGATAAAGCAACTAAAGGCGCTGGAGTATGAACCGGTCACCGGTTTTGGCTGGAAGCGCGTCGGGGAGATTTTCCAATTTGACATTTTTCGTGGAAATTTCATCCACACGACTGAGCTGCTGACGTCTCCACTGGAAAAAGATGGAAACAGTCCGCTCAAGGAATATTCTCATCTGTACCTCGGGATTTTGAACGACTACGACCTTATCTCCAGCAAACTGATGCGTGGGACCAGGGTCGATTTCGATGACTGCCTGAGTCTGGCGGAGGCGCATAGGGCAGATCTTGACATTGACCGGCTGGCGGGACACTTCAACGAGCTGGTCAGCTTTGACGTCGCGGAAGCGCGGCTAAGACCGCACATGCAGCACTTCCTTGAGCTGCTGCAAAAGAGAGGTCTGTATGACTGACGCAAAACTTATGAAGAGTTTGAGCAGGCTCGGCTTGCCGATGTTCGAGCCGAGTGAAGAACTGGATGTCAACGAAACGTTGGCAGAGGTGGTGAAGAGCCGGGACACCAGGCTTTGGGAGGGATTTCCTATACTGCTGGCAAATGCCGCCGACACCTACCAGTTTGCTTATGATCTGGTTGAGAAGCAGTTACCCGTTCAGGACGACAAGGATCGTTTCCATCGGCTCTTGCTGTTGTCGTTGTCCCTCTATTCTTTCTATCACCTGAGCTTTTCCTGGTCGAGCAAATTCAAGAAGCGGCTCTCCGGTGAAGATTCAGTCATGGTAAAGCAGTGGCGCAATGACCTTGCCCGCAACCGGACTCTGGCGTGGGGTGAAGTGAATCTCGACCCGGAACGCCTGAAGGGGTTATTTGAACTCTATTTTGAGCAGAATGCCGACAAGAGCAGGCAGCGCAAGGAAAAGTACGAGGAGTATTCCCTGGCCTTTGCCCTGTCGCAGATGTTTTCGCCGAAGCAGAAGGAGTTGTTTAAGAAGAGGCTGGAAGGGTTGCCCCTGACAAAGACGGAACAGGAGTATTATTCCCGTTCGGTAAAGAAAAAGGTGGTCGCGCTGGCAAACGCGGAACTGCACGG
>JBAQPK010000065.1:0-6766 GCA_049305715.1 Desulfuromonadaceae bacterium
CAAGGTATTGGCTGTTGTCACACGATAGGTCACAGATAAACCGGCTCACAGGTTGTTGATATACATTAAACTGGAAGGATGGCGAAGATGTCAAAAACTGCAATTAAACCATCGCTGAAAAACCCGTTCAAACCGGCAGAAACTCTCGAATTTACGATACCCGGCGAAATCCCGGGAAAAAAGGGAGGGTACGAAGAGGCGATGAAGGAAGGGCACGACCTGATCCAGCGCCCCGTCACGTCGGTCAGCATCGCCCAGATTGAAAAGCAGCACTTCAAAAAGCGGATGACCGTTTGGGAACGGATCCGCGTCCTGACGGAAAACGAACCAAATGTACTCTTCCAGAACTGGGGCAAGAACCTGGACGGCGCCTCTCTGGTGACCGGCATCCTCAATGTCAACGGGCGTGACGTCGCGGTCTATGGCCACGATTTTACGGTTCGCGCCGGTTCCATTGATGCCACCAACGGCCGCAAACTGGCTCTTTTGTTTCAGATGGCCGGTGAGAAGGGTATCCCGCTGATCGGCATGAACGACTCGGCCGGTGCTTTTGTACCCGCCGGGGTCGGCGGTCTGGACGGTTATGCCGAAGCCTTCACCGCGCTCCGCAAAATCAGCGGCGTTGTCCCTTCCATCATGTGCATGTTCGGCTTCAATGCCGGGGGCGGCAGTTATCTCCCCCGACAGGGAAGCTTCCTTATCCAGCCGCAGGACACTTTTTTCGGCCTGACCGGGCCGGGGGTGGTCAAGTCGGTTCTGGGCGAGGATGTGACACCGGAAGAATTGGGCGGACCCAAAGTGCATGGACAGTCGGGGGTTGCCGATATGACGGTTGAGGACGAGGTGGATGCGTTGCGTACCGCGCTGCAGCTGCTTTCCTATCTCCCCGACAACAACAGTGTCATGGCCCGTTTTCGTGAGACCAGCGATCCGCTGGACCGCAAAACATGGGAGATCAATACCCTGCTCAAAAAGACATTCAACTCTCCCACCGGTTTTAACACCCCCTTTGATGTCTCCATCATGATCCAGCAGATCTGCGACCATGGTGACTACTTTGAACTGCAGCGTGACCGGGCCCGCGAGGCTGTTACCGCCCTCGGACGTCTGGGTGGCAATGTTGTCGGCTTTGTCGCCAACAACAGTGCGGTCGCCTCCGGTCAGATTACGGTCGATTCCGCCTACAAGATCGCCCGTTTCAACCGTTTCTGTAATATCTACAATATCCCGATGATCTTCATGGAAGATACAACCGGGTTCCTGCCGGGACGCGAGCAGGAAGGGCGCGGCATCGTTCAGGCCGGCCGCGCCATGCTGGATTCCATCGTCGATATCAGGACACCGCGCATCCTGTTGATCATCCGTAACGCCTACGGCGGAGCCTATGCCTCGTACAACAACTACCCCACCGGCGCAGACCTGGTGCTGGCGCTTCCCACCACCCGTTTGGCGGTTATGGGGCCCGCGGGCAAGGAGTTCGTTTACAAGGACGAAATGCGCAAGATGCGTGCCGCGGTTAACGAGCGAATAAAGCATGGGGTACAGGAACGCGTCGCTGCCGGCATGTCGCCCGGTGAAGCCAAGATGGATGCCGAAAAGGACGCCGCCGAATGGCTGAGAATCGAGGATGCCGCCCTGAACATGCGCTATGAAAAAGAACTTATGAACCCGAAAGAAGGTCTGGCTCTCGGCTCCATCTCCTCCCTCGTTATGCCAACCGACCTGCGCAAGGTGCTGGGGGAGAATATGAACTTCTTCCTGCGTCATTACAAGCCGGGGCCAATGCAGGCCGTTCAGCGCGAGTTCCATTAATTTCATTCATTCCAGATTGGAGATAAAGAGACCATGCCACAGACCGATTATTACAAGTATAACCCCCTGGTCCACCGGACCCGCAAATTGAGCAAATCCTCATCCGAGTGGGTGCGTTCCTTTTCCTGTGAGGATCTCAAGCCGCTGATTGTCTGCCGTGGGCCGATCCGTAAGGAAGCGATGGATGTGTTTGACGAGATGGGGATTTCCCACTACGGCATCCTGCTCTCTGAAAAGGATTCAATCATTTATCCGAATGCACTGGCGCCCGAGCTGCGTCAGCTGACCGATTCAACCCGGGTCCACCGGGTTCCCGACTACAGCGGTGCAAGCAAGGAAGAGCGGGTCGAGCGTATCAACCAGATTATCCAGATGGCGAAGGATAACGGATACGACTCAATCTTCGCCGGATACGGTTTCATGGCCGAGGATGAAGAGTTCGTGGCCGCCATTGAAAAGGCTGGTCTCAAGTTCATCGGGCCGTGTGCCGCCACCCAGGCCAAGGCCGGTAAAAAGGATGAAGCCAAGCGTACCGCACTGCAGGTGAATGTCAGTGTTACCCCCGGTGTTAACAATGTAACCGCCCTGACACTGCTCAAAAAATACCCGACCCGCGAAAAACTGATCAAGCTGGTCGAAGCCGAAGGGTTGGCCTGTGATAAAAAGATCCTGGCTGACAAGAAGATTGCCATTGAGACCCTGGCCGATCATATCCTGATGGCTTCGTACAGCAAGGGTATCGACCTGTTTTCCATTGAGGAACTCTCTGCCCAGGTACAGGCTGAAGTGACGGAACTGTTCAAGAAATATCCGCAGAGCCGCTTCCGTATCAAGGCTATCGGCGGCGGCGGCGGCAAGGGACAGCGCATCGTAGGGGCCTCTCTGCTGGCGCTGAAAAAAGCCGATGACAAGGCGATCGCCAAGGCCGCCGCAGAGGCGCCGGCGATGGTGCGCGAGGTACTGAACGAGGTCAAGGCCAACGGTGTCGGCGACAACAAAAACGTTCTGATCGAGCTGAACATCGAGCAGACCCGCCACAATGAGATCCAGCTGTTGGGTAACGGTGAGTGGTGCATCTCTCTTGGCGGGCGCGACTGTTCTTTGCAGATGCACGAGCAGAAACTCCTGGAGGTTTCCGTTACCCAGGAAGGGCTGCTGGCTGCCATCGAGAAGGCAAAGGTTGCCGGACGCAAGGCTGAAGTCAAGGCTCTGGAAAGCGATCTGAAGGTGCTCGTACGGATGGAAGAGGAATCAGCTCGCTTTGGTCAGGCTGTAGGACTTGATTCCGCCTCCACCTTCGAGTGTATCGTCGACCGCGATCGCCACTTCTTCATGGAGGTGAACACCCGCATCCAGGTTGAGCACCGCGTCACCGAACTCTGCTACAGCCTCAAGTTCACCAATCCCAAGGACAAGAAGGATTTCTTCATTGTCGAATCCCTGGTTGAGGCGATGGCCCTCCTGGCGCGGCACAAGGAACGTCTCCCCAAACCGGAGCGCGTTGTCCGCTTCAATGCCTCGGTTGAGGCCCGCTTGAACGCAACCGATGCGTCACTGTCGCCCCATGCGGGCGGTATGATCCGCTACTGGTCGAAACCGATCAAAGGCGAAGTCCGTGATGACCAGGGCATCTGCATGACAAACCCGGATACCGGCAACTTCATGAAATACAAAGTAGCCGGTGCGTACGATTCAAATATTGCCCTGCTCCTCACCAAGGGCGATGACCGCCTGGCAAGCTACGAACGTCTCTCCGACGTGTTGTGCAGCACGACGCTGCGCGGCAGCGCATTGGCCACAAACCTTGAATTTCATTACGGACTGGTCAGCTGGTTCCTGGGGCGGAATGTCATGGCCAAACCGACGACCCGTTTCGTGGTCCCCTACCTGGCACTGGTTGGTACCCTCAAGGAGGAGGCCAACAAGCTGGATGTTGTGTATGCATTTTACCAGATGAAGAAGCACTATGCCAAACATGTGGCCGAGCAGTTTGCCGATCAGCCGGATGTCTGTGCCAAAGAGCTGAAAAATATGTCCACCCTGCTTGACCGGAAGGGGACGTTGATCACCCGCCCCATGGAACGACTCCTTGAGGATCCGCATCTTCTCTCGGGGTGGTTGAGCATGAACACGAAAAACTTCCGTATCGACAAAGGGAGGGTCGTCTGGCTGAGGAATCCTCTCGGCGTTCTCAACGAAACCTACGAATACCTGCATATGAACTACCGCCCGCACAAGCCGGCGGCGGAAATCATCTGGAGTCACGATAACGAACTGCTGCAGCAGTCGCTGCACTTCTACCGGACCCTGCGGGAAAAACTCGGACTGGAGCGGGAGGAGTATTTCAAGCTCAATGACCTGGTCAAGAAGGAAAAACCCCAGGCAGGTTTTGATGTGGAGACATGGGACCAGATCCGTTCCGCCCACTTTGGCTATGAGGCCGGGCTCGAACTGTTGGGGATGTTGTTCCTGATCGGCGAAAATACCAAGTTTTGGGATATGAAGGTTCAGGATGATCTGGAGGTCGTGATCCCCGATTACCTGACCGACCTCGATCTGCAATCCCGGATGAAAAAAATTCTGGTACCGCCACCGGCTACCAAGGCGGACGAAATTGTCTCGGTCTGCGGCGGGATGTACTACGGCCAGGAAGCACCGGGTCTGCCGACTTTCGTGAGTGAGGGGATGCATTTCGAGAAAGACCAGCCGCTCTATATCATTGAAGTCATGAAGATGTTCAACACCATCCGGGCCCCCTTCTCCGGGACCATCGACAAGATAATCATGGAAGGGGCCGATGGCACCATCGTCCAGAAGGGGCAGCCGCTCTTCAAAATCACTCCGGATGAGAAATTTGTCGAAGTCGATCAGAAGTTGGTTGAAAAAGAAAAACGCGAGCGGACTGCTGAATATCTGAAGTCTGTGCTGCATAACACGCTATAGCCATGAGAAAATAATTCAGATTTGCGTTGTAGAGGTACCGATCGAAAACAGGAGGCTAAAGGTGAAGGGTTGATACTTTTTCTTTAGCCTCTTGTTTGTTGAGAAAAACTGAATATTTAATAAATATTATTTGAGGTGTCACGTTATGAGTATCAATGAAAGCAAGCAGAAGTGGAATGAAAAAGTCAGCAAAACGATAGCCAAGTCACCGGAGCGGACGGATAAATTTCTGACATCCTCCAATATCGAAATGGAGCGCTGCTTCACCCCCGGTTTCGACTATCCCGGCTACGAGGAACAGCTGGGTTTTCCGGGAGAGTATCCCTACACCCGCGGCGTCCAGCCGACCATGTATCGCGGCCGTTTCTGGACCATGCGCCAGTACGCCGGCTTCGGCACCGCCAAGGAATCCAACGAGCGCTACAAGTATCTTCTCTCCGCGGGTCAGACCGGGCTATCGATCGCCTTTGACCTGCCGACCCAGATGGGGTACGACTCCGACGCCGGCATGAGCCTTGGTGAAGTCGGCAAGGTCGGCGTGGCGATCGACTCCCTGGCCGACATGGAGATTCTCTTCGACGGCATTCCGCTTGACAAGGTCTCCACCTCGATGACAATCAACTCCACCGCGGCCATCCTGCTCTGCATGTATATTGCCGTGGCAGAGAAACAGGGCGTTTCCGCCGATAAAATCTCGGGAACAATTCAAAATGATATTCTGAAAGAGTACATGGCCAGAGGAACCTACATCTACCCTCCCAAGGAGTCCATGCGTATCATCACGGATATCTTTGCTTACTGTAAAGACAATGTTCCGAAATGGAATACCATCTCGATCTCCGGCTACCATATCCGCGAAGCCGGTTCCAGTGCCGTGCAGGAAGTTGCCTTTACGCTTGCCGACGGCATTGCCTATGTCGATGCCGCCATCAAGGCCGGGCTTGAAGTAGACGAGTTTGCTCCGCGACTGGCATTCTTCTTCAACGCTCACAACAACCTGTTTGAAGAGGTGGCCAAGTTCCGTGCCGCCCGCCGCATCTGGGCTAAAATAATGAAAGAGCGATTCGGCGCCAAAGATCCTAAATCGCAGATGCTTCGCTTCCACACCCAGACAGCAGGCTGCACGCTGACTGCCCAGCAGCCGGACAACAATATTATGCGTGTTACCATTCAAGCACTGGCTGCTGTTCTGGGTGGAACACAGTCACTCCACACCAATTCACGTGACGAAGCGCTGGCGCTGCCGACTGAGGATTCCGTCCGGATTGCTCTCCGTACCCAGCAGGTTATCGCCTATGAATCTGGTGCCGCTGACAGCATTGATCCGCTGGCAGGATCATTTCTGGTGGAATCATTGACTGACCAGATTGAAAAGGACGCTCTTGAATATATTGCAAAGATCGATAAGCTGGGTGGAGCGGTAGAGGCTATTTCGCGCGGTTTCCAGCAGAAGGAAATTCAGGATTCTGCCTATGCTTACCAGAAATCCATCGAGAAGAACGAGCTGATCATCGTCGGCGTCAACAAGTTCACCGTCCAGGAACCGGCACCGACCGGTCTGCTGAGGGTCAAGGAAGAGGTGGAGATTTCCCAGAAGAAATCTCTTGCCGCCATGAAAGGTGGACGGGACAACGCTGCTGTAACGGCGGCGCTTGCAGCATTGGAGACAGCTGCCACGGGTTCGGGCAACCTCATGCCGCATATCCTTGCCGCGGTCAAGACCTATGCAACACTGGGTGAAATCGCCGATGTGTTCCGGAGGGTGTTTGGCAAACATACCGAGACGGTTGTGCTGTAATTGTTTTCATAAAAGTAACAGTGCTGTCACCAGATGTTAAGAAAACGTGTGTATAGTGAGGAGCCTTATTGATGCTTACAAAAATAAATCATATCGGCATCGCTGTGAAATCCATTGGCGGTGCCCTCCCTTTCTATCGGGACAATCTTGGCATGGAGCTTAAAGGGGTCGAGGAAGTTGCCGAACAGAAGGTCAGGGTTGCCATGCTGCAGG
>JBAQPK010000066.1:0-3128 GCA_049305715.1 Desulfuromonadaceae bacterium
CGTTGCCTCCACCGTATCCAACACGCTGACCCTGCTCCTGGTCGGGATTGGCTCCATCTCGCTGGTGGTCGGGGGGATCGGGATCATGAACATCATGCTCGTTTCGGTTACCGAGCGCACCCGCGAGATCGGCATCCGGATGGCGATCGGGGCCAAGAAAAACGATATTCTGCTGCAGTTCATGACCGAGGCGGTGCTTCTGACGATGCTCGGAGGCCTGATCGGCATTGCCCTGGGGGCCGGAGGGGCCACGGTCGTATCGAAGATGCTTGACTGGCCGACCTTGATATCGTTTCAATCCATTGCGATCGCCTTCGTTTTTTCGGGTGCGGTCGGCATCTTTTTCGGTTTTTATCCCGCCATAACGGCGGCCGGACTGAATCCGATCGACGCCCTGAGGTATGAATAACATGAGCGACTGCCCGATGTGCCGCCGCTGGGAGGATGATTCCGACCTGCGGATCGTCGAACTCCCCCACTCCTATGTGATCCTCAACCGGGACCAGTATTTTCCGGGTTATACGCTGCTGTTCACCAAGGAACATGCCACAGAACTGTTCCATCTCCACCGTGACGTGCGGGCTGCTCTGATGGAGGAGGTCTCTCTCGTGGCAGAGGCCCTTTACACGGTATATACGCCTGCCAAGATCAATTATGAACTCCTCGGGAACATGGTGCCGCATATCCACTGGCATATCGTGCCCCGCTTCTCGTCCGAACCGCTCTGGCCGCGACCGATCTGGGCCGAGCCGCACGAAGAGATGTTCCTGTCACCCGATAACTACCGCCACCGCATAGAAACCATCCGGAGTCACCTGATATGATCCGAACCAATCTCCATACCCTTCATAACGGCCTGCGGGTTGTTTGTGTCGAAATGCCGCATCTGCACGCCGCCGAACTGGCGGTCTATCTCAAGGTCGGCGGCCGTAATGATCCCCCGGGGCGGGAAGGCCTTTCCCATTTTCTGGAGCATACGCTGTTTCGGGGGACCGCCGAATTCCCTTCATCACTGGCAATCGAGTCGGCATTCGAGATTATCGGCGGTGCACCGAACGCCGCCACCGATGCCGAGTCGACCTACTACTATTCGCGGGTTCATCCGGACAGCATCAAGCGCGGCATGGAAATATTCGCTTCGATGCTGACCAAGCCTCTTCTGACCGGAATCGAGATCGAGAAGCGGATTATCGCCGAGGAAGCCAGGGAGGATCTGAACGAGCAGGGGGAGGAGGTCAATCCGGACACTATCGTCAGCCGACTCCTCTGGCCCCGGCATCCGCTGGGGATGCCGACCGTCGGAACCCTGGAAAGCATCGCCGCCATAGACCAGAGTGACCTCAAGGAGCATCTGAAGAACTATTATGTCCCCTCAAACGCGGTGCTGGTTGTATCCGGACCGGTCAAAACCCGTGCCGTGCTTGCCGCTGCCAGGGATTGTTTTGGAGTGTGGCCTGACCGGCACGTCCCGGAAGTACAGACCGTGAAACTTCGTCAGTTCTCGCCACAGATCCGCTGTGTGCAGGATTCAGACAGCCAGATGAATCTGCAGCTTGCATTTCTCGGCTTTGCCCGCGATGACCGTCGGTTTATGGCGCTCCGTTTTTTGCGCCGGATTCTTGCCGGTGGCGGGAGTTCCCGCCTCCATTTACGCTTGCGGGAGGAGTTGGGGATCATTTATTCCGTGGACGGAGCAATCGGCGCCTACGACGAAACCGGCTGCCTGGCGTTTGATCTGTCAACGTCCCCGGATACCCTGACCCACGCGGTAGAGGCGGCCTTTGAAGAGCTGTTCCGCATCACAGCCGAGCCGGTTCCCGGAGACGAACTGGAACGGATTCGAAATTCCTATATTTTTGATCTTGAGTTCAGCCGGGATTCGGCCTACGAAATGGGGGGGCGATATGGCTGGGGCGAACTGATGGGGGTCGTCAGGAGCATTGAGGAGGATCAGTGTGAAGCGCGTCGGATTACTGCTGCCGAGCTTCTGGAAACCGCCCGGGCGCTCTTCGCTCCGGAAAATCTGCGCATAGTGGCGGTGGGGCCGTGGAAGCGCGGCATGAAGAAGGCATTACGGGAGCTTGTAGCGGCGTATCAGCAACGGTTCTGATTTCACCGCCCGCCGGTCTCCGGTCATATTGAATGCTAATACGCTGCTTCCAGAACGGCTATCCTGATCCGGCCGATGATCGCGACGATCGGCGCCAGATCTTCCGGCAGATGCCCTTCAAGCAGCTTGAGATGGGTGGAATCCGCCGGGAACTGGTTGTAGGTCGGATCAACCGAAACCCAGCGATCTCCTATGAAACTCTCGGCCCAGCTGTGATAGAGAAAGCCGCTTCCCTCCAGGTATACCAGGCCGGATACAAAACGGGTTGGAATGCCGGAAGCCCGGGCCAGTGCGGTGTAGAGACGGGCGTGTGTCTGGCAGTTGCCTCTCCTCGACTTGAAGCTGGTGGCGGCACTGCCGCCGTCATCAACCGTGTCTTTCAGCCACTCCGCTGTCCAGGATGCCAGAGCCTTGGCCAGCTCTTCCTGATTTTTCGCCCCCGCAGCAAGCACTCTGGCCTGGGCCATGATCTCGGGAGCATCGGACTCGATTTTTTCAGCCGGCTTCAGCTGCCACTCCGTCGATTTTTGCGGCATTGGTTCTGAAGAAATCCGTGCAAGTGAACCGGTTTTGAATACAACCCGCCCATTGCCCGTTTTTTCCGCCTGCTGACCTCCACCCTGCAGCAGCGGCAGAGCATCGCTCCAATCGCTGATCTCGATCGCCAGTCCGGACAACTTCTTTACATCCTTGATCGGCGGCTGTACACGCACCAGGCTGAAGTCATAAATCAGATCCTTCTTGGCAAGCGCCCAATCACCGATAAAAGAGCCGAGGACATTGGGGTGTTCCGCCGTTATCGTTACCAGGCCTTCCCGGACGGATTCCTCAAGCGTATTGCCCTGCCCGTCGACCCAGATATCATTGTTCACAAAGGGATACAGATTGTTGCGGAGCTTGAGAGCCGGCAGACCACCGCTCGTTTTCTCCTCCCCCAGAACCGTGATCTGTATCTCCTTGATCTTCAGCTCCTCCGGGTCGAACGCCTGGATTTTATACGACGACCCGGCAGCTACCG
>JBAQPK010000067.1:0-2035 GCA_049305715.1 Desulfuromonadaceae bacterium
GAGCAGGTTGAAATAACAGGCAGGGTGCGGGAGTTCGCCGAGGGTCTGGTGCAGGGGGTGCAGGCCCGGCGCGAAGTCATCGATGAAGCCATCCGTGCCCGCTCCAAAAACTGGTCGCTGTCACGCATGCCGCGGGTCGATCTGAATGTCATGCGTTTGGCCGCGTACGAGCTGATGTTTCGCGCAGATATCCCCAAGAAGGTCAGCATCAATGAGGCGATCGAGATCGCCCGTCGTTACGGCGACAAGGAATCACCGGCGTTTGTGAACGGCATCCTTGATGAAATCGAGGCGTGCGCAAAAACTGAACTGTCAAGCGAGGAACAATGAAAGATATACAGGTTGGTCTGATAGGATTCGGCAATATCGGAGCGGGAGTCGTCAAGCTGCTGCGCGAGAACGCGGACGTTATCCGCGCCAAGGTCGGAACCGGCATTGTACTGAAGCGTATCGCCGATCTTGATATAACGACTGATCGGGGGGTGGCTGTCGAGGCCGGTGTTCTGACAACCAGCGTTGATGATATTTTCAACGACCCCGAGATTTCGGTGGTTATCGAGCTGATCGGCGGCTATGAACCGGCAAAGAGCTTCGTGCTGAAGGCGATTGAAAAGGGCAAACATATCGTTACGGCCAACAAGGCGCTCCTGGCGCTGCATGGCGCCGACATCTACGCTGCCGCCGTCCGCAAGGGAGTCGAAGTGCAGTTCGAGGCAGCCGTTGGCGGCGGCATTCCGGTACTGACCGCAATCAAGGGGAACCTGGCCGCCAATCGTTTCAGCAGTGTTTTCGGCATCATGAACGGCACCTGCAATTACATTCTGACCCGCATGACCCAGGAGGGGGCGGACTTTGCCGATGTGCTGAACGCCGCACAGGAACTTGGTTATGCCGAACCTGACCCTACCTTTGATGTCGAAGGTGTTGACACTGCCCACAAGCTGGCCGTTCTGGTATCACTCTGTTTCGGTACCCGGATAGACTTCAAGGATATCTACACCGAAGGGATCGCGGGTATCAGCGGGCTGGATGTCAAGTATGCCGCCGAATTCGGCTATCGGATCAAGCTGCTGGCGATCGGAAAACATGTCGATGGCAAGATCGAAGCCCGGGTGCACCCGACCATGATCCCGCTCGACAGCCCTCTGGCGGACATCAACGGCGTGTTCAACGCCATCCGCCTGACCGGCGACTTTGTCGGTCCGGTCATGTTCTCTGGGCGCGGCGCCGGACAGAATCCGACCGCCAGTGCCATCGTCGGCGACCTGATCGGTCTCTCACGCAGCATGAAGGCCGGGGCCGGGCGCCGGATGTCTCCGCTCGGGTTTCTGGACGCTTCGATCACCGAGATACCGGTCAAGCCGATGGCGGATATCGTCAGCAAATATATGCTCCGTTTCAGCGCCCTCGACAAGCCGGGCGTTCTGGGGGGGATCGCCGGAGCACTCGGCAAACATGGCATCAGCATCGAATCGATGGTGCAGACCGCCCATGAAGTTGATGACGCGGCGCCGGTGCCGATTGTCATCATGACCCACGAGGCGCGTGAGGGGGCGGTCCAGGAGGCGCTGGCCGAGATCGATTACCTCGACATCATCTGCCAGAAAACCAGCTTTATCCGTATTGAAGACAATCTGGAGTAGTCTCCACATTTCAAACCGGAGGGACCATGACCACCAAAATCCTGCTGCCAGAAGACCAGATCCCGCGCCAGTGGTACAACATCATCCCCGATATGCCCGGCCCGTTGGCGCCCGTAATCAGTCCCCGGACCATGCAGCCGGTCACCCCTGAGGAAATGCTGGCAATCTTCCCGATGGCGTTGATCGAGCAGGAGATGTCATCGCAGCGCTGGATTGATATTCCTGATGAGGTCCGTGAGATCTATAAACTATGGCGGCCGTCGCCGCTGTTCCGTGCCCATCGCCTGGAAAAGGCTCTCGGTACGCCGGCCAAGATCTATTACAAATATGAAGGTGTTTCCCCGGCGGGATCGCATAAGCCGAACTCGGCGATTCCGCAGGCCTACTACAAC
>JBAQPK010000068.1:0-15685 GCA_049305715.1 Desulfuromonadaceae bacterium
AAAAAATGTTGCTATTCCTTGGGGCATTTGATAAAAGAAGAACTCCTCGACTTAATTAGATCGAAAAAACGTTCTCCGAACGGGCAAAGCCAGAGTAATCTGGTGACGCAAAGCCACGGATCCTGACCAAAAGGATAGCCGGGTTGCCGAAGAGATGAGATATGCATCCTGGCACCCGGTATTGTACCGACACAAGGAGCGCTCTTATCTTCGGAAGATGAGAGCGCTCCTTTTTTTTATTGAATATGATGCAATTATTTTCTTCGAGGGCGAATGCAAATTGTCATGAAGTTAAAGCTGACCGTGTCAAATATCTCTCGCAAGCTGGTTGCTGTCGTTTCGGGTGGACGTGGAATATGCCGCCGTTTTGCGCCGCAAGCGGGATCCGACGGGAATACCGTTTTCGCAACTGGATGCGCTGACTCACGTGAGGTGCAACCGGTTGTTTCGCCCATGAAAACCAGACCGGGAAGCAGGACCGCTTTGTCCGGTTTCATCATTGCCGCTCTCGTCCTGGTCCTGGGCGCGGCCTCGCCGGCTCAGGCGGGGACGGATATGTGCTCTTTTTACAAGAAAAATCCAACAGACACCGTCTCTGTTGTTGATGGTAACGACCCATTTGTCCGGGCAAACCTTCCCGGCAGTTCATTCGGCATCGACATGAACTGCGAGTTCGTGAACTTTCCAATATCATCGGCTTGGCCTAACGGTCTGACGCCAACATTGAATTTTTATACTCCTGATAAAGATACAATCTATCTGGTCGCGTTCGACAACGTGTGGTACTCCGGCAACATGGCGTGTGCCAATATCTATCACAAGCTGTGGGTGGTCAACTCCGAGGAGGGAGCTTTCAGTGGTGCGTGCCAGAATCTCATGGTCCCCGCTGAAACCATTGCCAAGCAGTCCCCCGCAGCCACCGCCATGATCGGCCTGCCATTCACCTACACGCTCACGCTCCCATCCATGAATTTCCGGCCAGGCACGCCATCCTCACACGATTTGGGTGCGATTACGGTCGTGGATGATCTCGGCTCGACGGGCGCCGACCTTACGCTTGTGAGTCTGAACGCCCATTACAAAGGCACCACCACCGCTGTACCGATCACGCAACTTTCTGATAGTACCAACAAATACCTTCACTTCACGCTGCCCAATATCGCGGCCGGGAGCCAGGTCGTGGTCGAGGTAACGGCGGTCCTCAACGACACACCGGCGAACGTGCCGGGTCTGCCCTTCACTAATACGGCCAGGTGGTCGTTCGCACGGTGGATCGATCTCGATGAGGACGGCATCCAGGATGCCGGCGAATACTTTAATCCCCTCCCGGGCGAGTCGGGCATTTCGACGCCGATGACCATCGTAGCACCCAATCTGGTGGTCAACAAAACGAGCCTGGCGACGGCCATAAACCTGGGCGACACGGCGGCCTTCACCATCGATGTCCAGAACAGCGGCGGCGGCGATGCCTGGAACCCTACGATCATCGATAATATCCCGGTCGGCATGTGCGCCTTCGATCCCACTGTCACTGTCAACGCCGAGATCGTTGCGGCGGGTGGCACGCCGGGCACGGGCACGACGTTGACCAAGAACACCGACTACTCGGTAGCCTATAACAGTTGCCAGCTCAGTCTGACCATGCTTACGGAGCGGGCCAAGATCGCGCCCGAGCTGAGTCTGATCGTCACCTACCAGACGCAGCTCGATCCCGGTTTCACCAATGACGGTGCAACGCTTACCAATGTCGCCGGCGCGACCCAATGGTTCAGCGCGAGCAGCACCAATGCCGGCCGCCGCGTGTTCACCAGGACGCTCACCGACGGCACGCCGGCCGTAGTGGATTTTCAGGACAGCCAGTCCGTCACGGCGGCGCTGCACGGCTATTATTTCGAGAAAACGGTCCGGAACCTGACCAGCCTTGAGAATCCGGCCACCACGGCGACGCCGGGTGACACCCTGCACTACAGACTGCGCGCCTTCAATGTGGATCAGACGATCAATACGATCACGATCAGCGACACCTTGAACCTGGCCTCCTTCGATCCGGCCACCCTTCGTAATGTTACCATTACACCGCCCGCCGGATACACCGCCGGCTGGACCTTTAATTCCACTTCCGGCCTGCTGCAGATCTTCGGCGTGCCTGCTCTGGACGTCAAAGTCGGGGGGCAGCTCGTGGTCGAGTTCGACATCACCCTCAGAACGGGCCTTGCCAACGGCACCACGGTTTCCAATCAGGCGACCCTCAGCGCTGCCGGCGGCTTCACCGCCCTGAGCGATGATCCCTATCTCAACGGCGTGGCCCCGCCCGATGGGACGAAAGACCCGACCAACGTCACGATCCGGATTCCCGGCCCGCTGGCGAAGGCGAATACCAAGCCGGCGGCCACGATCGGCGAGCGGTTCGAGTACATCATCACCGTGCCCGCGGACCCGGCCAGCGTGCCCCTGTACGACGTGCGGGTCCTGGACACGCTGCCCGCGAACCTGCGTTTTGTAAGCGCGCGGGTGGCAACGGGCGGCGCCTGGGTGATCAGCAATACGGGCACCGGCAACTCTCTCATCCTTGAAGACACGACCACCACTGGCATTGATATCTCGGTCAATGGTCAGGCGAGGATTGCGGTCACCGTGGAACTGCTGAACAACGTCCCCAACCAGAGCAGTGTTACCTTCAATAACAGCGCGTTGTATACCTACAACCGGGCAAACGGCGTCGACAGCACGAAATTAACGGGCGGCGCGGGCACCACCGCCAACATGACCGTGGTCGAACCACGTCTGGCCGCCGCCAAGACGGCGCGGTTTGTCTCTCCGGCGGGAAAGCTGGCGACCGATCCCGCCATGGTGGGCGACGTTCTCGAATATAAGATTACGATTCCCAATAGCGGCACTTCCACCGCCTTTGATGCCAATATCTTCGACACCCTGCCGGCGAACCTAACGCTGGTAGCCGGTTCTGCCGCAGCCGCGATCAACGGCGCCGCAGTCACCGGCTTTGTCGCGAATCCCTACTCACCCTCCGGCACCACCCTGGTCTGGGGCCGCGGCAACGGTGACGGGACTCTCGACATTCCCGCCGGCCAGTCGCTGGTGCTGACCTATCAGGTAAGGGTGGAGGATGCCCCCCCGGTTGGTTCCTTCACCAATAACGCCTGGGTGGACTGGACCTCGCTTGATGAGGACTATCCGATTGATATTACTAATCCAGCCCCGGGGCGTGAGCGCACCGGCGCGGGCTGCCCGGGCACGACCTTGCCGAACGACTATTGCACCGGGCCGGCCAGTGTCACCGTTTACACGACGGACAAAACCTCCATCGTCAAATCGGTTAACACGGATTCCTATGCCGAGACCCCGACCAGCACCACCGATCCGATCGTGCGCGTCGGCGACACCGTTACCTACGATCTGACGCTGAACCTGCAGGAATACACTACCCGGAACGTCGTGGTCGAGGATGCGCTGCCCGCAGGCATGGCGCTGCAAAGCTTTACCATCACCAAAGGCTCGAATAACATAAGTTACCTGTTGCCGTTGGCGGCAGAGCCGGCTGCTGGCGCCACAGGCACGTTGCGTTGGGTGTTCGGCGACATCATCAACTCGCCGGACGGTATATCGACCGACGACACCCTGGTGATCCGGTATGTTGCGAAGGTCTTGCCCGACGCTCCGACCGCGGGGGTGGGTTACAACAGCTCCATTCTGCTCGACAACCAGGCGAAGCTCTCTTTCACGGGCGGCGACCCGACGGTTTATCCCGCTCGGTTGACCACAACAAAACGGGTTGACGTTCGTCAGCCGATCATATCGACCATCGCCAAGACCGGCACGGTTGTCGGTCGGACAGCCAGTGGCGACGGGTCCAATGCCAATCCGTACCAGGTCATCATTGCCACCGATGAGATGAAGTTCCAGCTGAAGTCGTGCAACACTGGTTTGGCACCGGCTTACGGCGTCCAGCTTACCGACGTGCTGGCGAGCCAGCTGAATGAGACCAGCATCACCACGCCGGTGGTGGCCGTAGACGGGACCATTCTCACCGACGGAAGGGGCTATACCTCCACCGCACCGACTACGCGCGGCGGGAGCATGATTTTCGTGCTCAACGCGCCGGTCAATCCGGACAAGTGCGTGACGGTCGATTACAACATCGGTTTCCATACCGACTTTGGCCCCAACCAGACCTGGAACAACAGCGTGTCGCTGAATAAGTACGCGTCGCTGCCGGCGGATGGCCGCATCTACGCTTCTACTGCCACGGCGCAGGTGTGGATGACCAATGTGGTGACCGGCCAATCGCTGATAAAGAAAATGACCGCGCCGACGAGCGGGGAGGCGACCATCGGCGAGACGGTGACCTACCAGATCACGGTCCCGGGCGTGCCGATGAACACTGAGCTCAGCAACGTGGTCGTCACCGACACCCTGCACGGCGCCCTTGCATATTTGAGCGCCACCGTGGCAGCGCCGTTCACGCTGTTGGATGCCACGGCCGGCCAGAACGTAAGTCTTACCATTGCCCAGATCCCTGCAGGTCAGCAGGCGGTGATCACGCTGACCGCCCGTGTGGCCAATAACGACCAGGCCAATGGCGGGACGAGTTTCACCAACACCGCTTCGTATACCTATACGAACATTCCGGCCGGTTCGGTGACCAGCGGTACCAGCGGCCCGCTGACCATCGTCGAGCCTTCTGTTACTGTCGCCAAGAGCGTGAATCCATCAACGCCGCCCACAGCGGGTGACATTCTTACCTATACGGTGAATCTGAAGGCGGCCTCGGGCGCCAACTTCTCCAGCGTCTTTGATATCGGCCTTGTTGACACCCTGAGTCTGGGGCTTGAGTATGTTAACTTCAGCGCGCGGGTGGCTGGCGTGGCCGTCGAACCGGTTGTCAACCTCCAGACCCTTACCTGGTCGGGTATCGATATTCCCGAAGGGACAACGGTCGCCGTCACCTACCAGGTGCGCGTGCTCGATACGGTGGTGGCCGGTCAGACGCTGACCAACAGTGTTACCGCCCGCTGGACCGGCCTTGATGCCGACAACGCTTACGAGCGCACCGGCAGCGGCACGCCATCTTATAACGATTACGCGGCTACGGCCGCCGCGCCGCCGCTGACCATACCGATTCCGGTCCTGACGCTCCAGAAGACCGTGGACAAACCGATTGCTAACCCTGGCGACCGGCTGCGCTACACCATCGTTATCCAGAATCCAACGGCTATTCGGCTGGACAATTTCTCTCTGGTCGATGAGATCGAACGCCTGAACGCTCAGCCGAGGTTCCAGGCGAATTCGATCGGGAATGTCGTTGTGCCTGCCGGAGCCACTTCCGTGATAAATGGCGGCACGCTCAACGTCAAAGACCTGAATATTGGCCCGAAGGAAACTCTGACGGTCGTATTCGAGGCTGTTCTTGCAACGAACCTCAAAAGCGACACCGTGGTGCTGAACCAGGCGGAGCTGCATGGCCCTTGGCCGGCGCCGATCAAGAGCGACGATCCGAATGTTTCGGGCGCCGCGAACCCTACGCAAACCATTATCCCCGCCAACGGCGTTGTCTATGATGCTGTGACGCGTAAACCGTTGGGTGGGGCGACACTTACCATGCGGCTGGCATCTACGGGAGCCGATCTGCCCACGAGCTGCTTCGTTGATTCATCCCAGCAGAACCAGGTGACGCCGGCGAACGGCACGTACAAGTTCGATCTGAACTTCAGCCAACCGGAATGTCCGGCAGGCAGCGATTACCTCATCGCGGTCTCGGCAGTGCTCGCGGGACACGTGGCCGAGCCGTCGCTGATTATCAAACCGGCCAGCACCACTGCTTATTCAGTGCCGGTGTGTTCCGCTGACGCGATCCCCTCTACCGACCAATGCGAGGCGCTGGTTTCCGCGACCGCGCCGACGGGGGCGGTCACCACTCATTACCTGAACCTGACATTGGATCCGACGCGCAACCAGATCTTCAACAACCATATTCCGGTCGATCCGTATATCGAGCAAAAGATTTATATCTCGAAGACGAGTCCCCTGATCAACGTCACTCGCGGTCAGCTTGTGCCTTACACGATCACCATCAAGAACACGCTGCGCAGCACGTTACCCGCTCTGGGGGTCATCGATACACTGCCGGCCGGATTCAAGTATGTGGCAGGCTCCGGAAGGGTTGATGAAACGCCGCGTGAACCGGTCATTAACGGTCGTCAATTGCGGTGGAACAATCTCGATGTCGGCTACAACCAGCCGCATACCATTAAACTGCTGCTGGTGGTGGGCGCCGGGGTCACGGAAGGCAAGTATGTCAACCTGGCGCAGGTAATCAATATCAATATGAACACGCCATTCTCCGAGGTAGCGACGGCGACCGTACGTGTCATTCCCGACCCGGACTTCGACGGCACCGATGTGATCGGCAAGGTCTTTGACGACCGTAATCTGAACGGGTTCCAGGATACGGGCGAGAAAGGTTTGCCCGGGGTTAGAGTCGTGACCGCTCGCGGTCTGATTGCCACCACCGACGAGCACGGGCGTTTTCATATCACCAGTGCCGTGGTTCCCGACGAGGACCGCGGCAGCAACTTCATTCTCAAGCTGGATGATCGCAGCCTGCCGACCGGCTATCGTGTCACAACGGAAAACCCGCGGGTGCAGCGGGCAACACGCGGCAAGATGGTGCGATTTAACTTCGGCGCCACCATGCATCACGTGGTCAGCCTCGATCTCGCGGATGGAGTGTTTGAACCGGATTCTGCGGTGATGCGATTGCAGTGGATTCCGAGTATCCCACGATTGATCGAGGGACTTGAAAAATCTCCCTCGGTGCTGCGCCTGTCGTATCTGGCTGATGTCGAACCGGAAACTATTGTCCGTAAACGGCTGGATTTTCTCAAGCAGGAGATCGAGAGGCAATGGGCTCTGTCGAAAGGCGGGTACCGTCTGACGATTGAGACCGAAGTTTTCTGGCGTCGCGGCAGTCCGCCCGGCCGCTGAAATGGCCTCGCGCGAACCCAAATGGCGCGAGAAACCTGTAATCCGTGAAAAATGAATTTCGTGAGTATTGCGTGCAATTGGTTGTACATGCCACTTATGAGAAGAAGGAATTAATGCTGATTCGCAGTCTTGCCATGCTGTTTTTATGTCTACTCCTGGCGTTTGGAGCGGAAGCTTCTGTTCCTGCGGAAACAACGCCGGAAGCTCCGGCTTCAAATGCGGGGGTGAGGGAAACGTCTGTCCGCGGTGAGTCTGTTGAAATGCATCTGCCATCCGATCAGGCGTTCACGCCCTGGTTCCATGACCCCGCCATCTTTAAAGAGAAGCAGGGCGATCGTGTGGAGAAGCAACAGGTTGCTCAAAAGGATGTCAAAACGATAAAGCTGGATAATCAGGTTCCCCCCATACATTTCCGCCTGGGGGAGGCCGATATACCCACCGAATATATTGAGAAACTTCGCGATATCCTGCACGGCATGCGCGATCGCGCCAATGTGCGGCTGCACTTTATCGGCCACACCGATACTCTCCAGCTGAGCGCTGCGTTGAAAGAGCGCTTCGGTGACAATACCGGGCTATCTCGGGAGCGTGCGGGGACGACGGCCGAATATTTCCAGCAGGCGCTTGACCTTCCTCCGGAAGCGATTTCCTATGAAGGGATGGGTGAGAGTCGGCCGGTCGCCAGCAACGCAACCGAGGCAGGACAGGCACTTAACCGCCGCGTGGAAGTTCAGGTCTGGTACGACGAAATAACGGAACGGATGGTCGAGAAGGAAGTTATTGTTCCGCGCGAGGTCAACCGCGTCCAGGTCTGTCGTACCGAGACCGTCTGCAAGCTGCGTTACAAGGAAGGACATGCCCATCGTGCCCGGGTCAAAAAACTGATTGCTCCCTTGCGCTACGACGAAGTGATGGTGGTTGTCCCCGAAGAATTCGTGCAGCGTGTCCGGCAGGCGCTAAAGAATCTCGGCAGCAAGCAGAACGTGGTGGTGAAATTTATCGCCTATAGCGACAATGCCCGGCTTTTGGGACGAGACGAACGCATCTACGGCAATCAGCACGGGCTTTCGAAAGCGGTCGCCCGCAGGGTCTCACTGGCTGTTCAGGAAGCGCTCGGTCTGCCCAACACGGCCATTGCAAGCGAAGGCAAGGGGGCGGCGGATGCTGTTGCCTCCAACGATACGGAGCAGGGGCGGGCCATGAACCGGCGCATCGAGGTTGAGTTCTGGCATGACGATCCGCTCCAGGATCTCCCTGACGAACCGCGGATCTGCCCGGAGGATGCCGGCGCCGAAACCGTCACCCGGGTCTACGATTCACCGTCCGGCGGTGTTGAGCCGATCCTGTTCGGGAACGGCAAGCCGGTGCTGCCCGCCGGAACAGCCGGCCACTTGCGCCGGATGATGGACGAAATAAAAGACAAGGCCAAGGTACGCCTGCGCTTCGTCGGATATGCCAGCAACAAACGGCTGGATCGGCGGACTGCCGCGGTTTACGGAGATGATATCGGTTTTTCTACGTCGCGTGCCCGCCGTACCATGGAAGCGATCCGCGCGGAGATGGGGCTGGACGAAAAACAGGTGGAATTTGAAGGTCGTGGGTATGTTCAATCGGATGACGTTGTTAACAGCGGGTTCATCGAATCGGACACCTCGCGCGTCGTCATCCAGGTGGTCTATGATGAACTGGTCGCTCTTGATGATTACAAGGGGGTGGATATTGTCCGGTTGAAGCGGGAGGTTGTGCCCGGTAATCCGTACGGGCTGAACCTCATGCGCATTACCGTTGACGGCAAACCGGTTGACGATCCCGCCAAGGGTATTCCGGATGTGCAGCGCTGCATCGACGTGGCCCTCGACAAGGCACACATCGAATTCAAGCACGACAGTCTGAAGCTGGAACCGCGGCTCAACGTGACTGCCTGGCCGCGCGCGATCCGCTACCGGGATGTTGCGGATACCGAATTGCCTGAGAACCTTGTCCAGTTCCGCCTCTATACCAACTATCACAGCTTCATCAAGCGGGCTGAGGTCAGAATATTTGAAGAAAAACAGTCCGAGCGCGATACCGCTTTCGCCATCATCGAGATGGACGCTAACGGCATGGCACAGTGGCAGCCGAGCTTTGATTCCTATTCGCCGCCGGGACGCCACCTGAAATACCTGGTGCGGGTGTATGACGCGGAGGGGCACTTCGACGAGACGGTGGCCCAGCCCCTGTGGGTGGTTGACGAGATCGATCCGGCGGTCGCAACGGCAAATGCAAGGGAGGAACTGCTGGCCGGTTATGGCGAGAGCCGTATCGCCAGCCGGAATGTCCCCCTGCACGGCGGTACAGTACAGGCCCATGGGACTTCCATCCCGGCTGAACATGGCGTCTGGCTGGCCGGCTATAGTGTGCCGGTGGACAAGGAGGGGCGGTTTGTCGCGGAGGAAATCCTGCCGGACGGCATGCATACCGTCGAGGTTGCTGTCCTCGACAAATCCGGCAATGGCGAGTTGTTCCTGCGTGACCTGGCGTTGAACAAGAGCGACTGGTTTACCGTGGGGATCGCCGATCTGACCCTGTCCGCCAACAAGACCAGCGGCCCGGCCACGCTGTTAGCGCCGGACCGGCCGCAATACGGCAACGATCTTGACCTCCAGGGTCGCCTGGCGTTCTATACAAAGGGAAAGTTCGGCGACGGCTGGGGGCTGACGGCGAGTGCCGATACCCGGGAAGGTCCGCTGGATGAGATCTTCTCCAATTTCCTGGACAAGTCCCCCGAGTCCTTGTTCCGCCGCATCGACCCGGACCACCACATGCCGACCTACGGGGATGACAGCACCGTTACCGAGGACGCGCCGACCCTGGGGAAATTCTACTTCCGCCTGCAGAAGAAGAAAAACTACGGGCTCTGGGGCAATTTCAAGATCGGCTACCTGGATAATACTCTCGCTCATGTCGACCGTGGCCTGTACGGCGCCAACCTGCACTACGAGACCCCGGCTGCCACCAGCTTCGGCGAACAGCGGCTCATGATCGACGGGTTTGCCGCAGAGCCGGGTACGGTGGCTGGCCGCGACGAACTCCGGGGAACGAGCGGATCGCTCTACTTCCTGCGCCGGCAGGACGTCCTTGAGGGCTCCGAGCGGGTGCGCATCGAGATCCGCGACAAAGACTCGGGCCTGGTATTAAGCGTCAAAAACCTGACTCCGGTACTCGATTATGACATCGACTACCTGCAGGGCCGCCTCCTGTTGGCCAAGCCATTGCCCGCAACGGCGGACGACAGTCTGGAGGTGCACAGTGATTCGCTCAGCGGGCATTCGGTTTTTTTGGTGGTCCGCTACGAATTCACCCCCGACTTCAAGGACATGAACAAGGTGTCGACGGGTGGACGGGCGCACTACTGGTTCAATGACTACCTTAAGCTCGGTCTGACCGCAAGCAGCCAGGAGGACATGGGTGGCGAAAGCAAGCTGAATGCGGCGGATGTGACCATCCGTAAGTCCTCGGAATCCTGGATCAAGCTCGAAGCAGGGAACAGCGAAGGTTCAGGGGTGCTCACCACGTCCTCTCTGGACGGCGGGTATGCGTTCAAAACGCCGGAATCCCTGGACGGCTCCAAGGCCCTGGGCTATCGCCTCGACACCAGCATCGGCTTCAAGGATTATTTCGAGAATGGACGGGGCCGGGCCACCTTCTACTTCCAGGACCTTGCCGCGGGTTATTCGGCACCGGGTCTGGCCACCGACCGGGATCTGGCCCAGTATGGCGGAACGGCAGCATTTCCCCTGACGGACCGTCTGAATGTGAGTCTCAAGGCCGACCGAGTGGAACAGCGCCAAGGTCTGACGACGACGGTCGGCGAAGCGGATATCGCTTACCAGTTGAATGACCATTGGAAACTCAGCTCGGGCGTCCGTCACGACAGCCGTGAGGACAACTCTCCGGTGGTGCCCGCGACGCAGGACGTGGGCGACCGCACTGATCTGCTGGCCCGGCTGCTGTACGATTCCCGGGCTCGCTGGAGCTCCTACGTTTTTGTTCAGGAGTCTCTGCAGGCAACTAAAAACCGCGAGGACAATGGTCGGATCGGTGCCGGCGGCAGCTATCGCGTGACCGATCGCTTCAATGTCACCGGTGAAGTTTCCGAAGGTGATCTCGGGGAGAGCGGCCGGCTCGGAACGGAGTACCTCTATTCCGACCGGACCAATCTCTATCTCAACTATGCCCTCGAGAACGAGCGCACGGACAACGGCCTTCGTGCACGGAAAGGGAATATGGCTTCCGGTTTCCGTACCCGGTTTTCCGACAGCGCGAGCATCTACGTCGAAGAACGCTATACCCATGGCGATGTGCCGACCGGCCTGATGCATTCCACCGGCGTCAAACTTGCGCCATTCGATCGCCTCAACCTGGGTGCGAATCTCGATTTCGGTACTCTCAAGGATTTTCAGACGGGGGCCGAACTCAAAAGAACGGCAGTGGGCGCGAATATCGGCTACGGGTTTGACAATCTGAAGCTTGCCACTGCCCTGGAATATCGGGTTGACGATGCCGAAAAGCCGGAGGATGCCAGTACCTCCAAACGGACCACCTGGCTGCTGAAGAACAGCTTCAAGTACCAGTTGTCGCCGGACTGGCGGCTCATTGGCAAGTTCAATTATTCCCACAGTGAGAGTTCACTGGGCCAATCCTTCGCCGGCAAATATACGGAAACGGTCATGGGCTTTGCCTATCGCCCCGTTCATATTGATCGTCTGAATGCCCTGTTGAAATACACCTATTTCTACAATGTCCCGGCACCCGAGCAGTCAGTTGGCCTTTCCAGCGTCGAAAAATACTCCTGGCAGGCTCCGCAGCCCAGCACAGCGACGTCCAGTGTGATTCAGCGCAGCCATATCCTGGCCGCGGATGTCATGTACGACCTGACGGAAAGGTGGACCGTGGGGGGCAAGTACGCCTATCGCCAAGGCGAGGTGAGCCTGGACCGGGAAAATGAGAAATTCTTTGCCAGTCGTGCCCAGCTCTATGTGGTGCGAGTCGATTGGCATTTCCTCCATGACTGGGACGCGCTGGTCGAGGGGCGGCGTCTCGATCTGCTGGACGCCCATGATCGGCGCAACGGTGCGCTGCTCGGAATCTACCGGCAACTGGGCGACCATATTAAGGTCGGCGTCGGCTATAACTTCAGCGACTTCTCTGACGACCTGACCGATCTGGATTACAAACATCAAGGGTTGTTCATCAATATTGTCGGGAAGATGTAGGTACGAACCTAACCCATCCAAACCTCCTTTAGGCCCTTTGGGTCCTTATCATGGGAGCCTTAAAGGCTTCCCTCCTGACAAGCGGGGATTGGGGAGGGGATAGATGTTCCAACGTTTTTGTTTGATTTCATCAGTAAAGCCCGCATCACCGTTATGAATGCAAGGGCACAACTAACCAAAGGTGGCACATATGTTCAAAGTTCTGAAGGTGATCGTTTTAGGTATTTCGATGCTTTTGCTGATTCTCCCCGCTTATGCGCAGGAAGCTTCCAAGGAACAGATCAAGGGGCTGGATGAGCAGGTACAGGAAATCAAGACGGATGTCCTCTCCATTGCGGCGGAGCTGAACAAGCTTGAAGAGAAGCTGCTGTATCCCACCGACACCCAGGTCGCGATTTTTGTGTCAGTGGCCGGGGGTGAAAAGTTCCTGCTCGATGCCGTCGATATCCAGTTGGATGGCAAGCCGGTTGCCCATCACCTTTACACGTACAAGGAGCTGGAAGCACTGCAAAAAGGGGGCGTACAGCGTATCCATGTCGGCAACGTCAGAACGGGTGAGCACGCATTGCATGTGACCGTCATCGGAAAATCCGATGGAGGCTCGGATTTCAAGAGGGAGGAGAGCTTTACAATCACCAAGAATATCGGTCCAAAACTCGTCGGGGTCGTCCTGGCTGACACTGGAGCCGGAAGCAAAACTATCACTCTGAAGGATTGGTAGTCCATGTCCAGGTTGATTCTCATACTGGCTTGTCTGCTGTTCGCCACCTCTTCACCAGCCGATACCTACACTTCAAATGGCCTGAAGGACGTCTACTTCGGAGAGGCGCTCTATCACGCCTTTCAGGGGGAGTGGTTTCAGGCTGTCGCCCGGCTTGACACTGAACTGGGGCAGCACCGTGGGGTTGATGAACCTATGCTCGACACGCTCTATTATCATGTCAACCAAGCGGAATTTGCCGTCGGTGATTTCGAGCTGTCCTACCGGATGCATAACCGGGCCGGGCGCGCCATCACCGCGGTCATCGAGGGGAACGTCGAGGAATCCGTGCGTAATGAAGCGATTTATCGGTTGGCACGGCTCTACTTCCAGAAAGACCAGCCTGAAAATGCTCTCCACGCCCTGGAGCGGATTCGCGGGACGGTTCCCGCAACGATTCGCGATGACCTGGAATTCCTGCGTGGGCAAATCTTCATGGCGAACGGCCGGTTCGTTGAGGCCTCAGGCATTTTCAAGGAGCTGCAAAGTGCCAAGGGCCTTGAAGGGTTTGCCAGCTACAACCTCGGGATCGCATTGTTAAAAGAAGGAAAGGAGCGGGATGGGCGTGAGTCACTGGACCGTACCGGGCAAATCCTCAGCGACAGTCCGTCCACGCTGGCAATCAAGGATAAGTCGAACCTGACCCTCGGTTACAAGCTGTTGGATGAAAATGCCGGTGAAAATGCCAGGCTGGCCCTTGAACGGGTGCGTTTAAGCGGGCCTTTCTCCAATCGAGCACTTCTGGGTTCGGGCTGGGCAGATGCCTCTCAAGGCCGGTTCGAAAGAGCGCTCGTTCCCTGGAGCATCCTGGCTGAGCGCGAGGTCACCGATCCCGCGGTTCAGGAAGCCCTGCTCGCCGTGCCGTACGCATACGGGAAACTAAACGTCTATGGGAGGGCGGCAGTGCTGTATGGCAAAGCCCTGGAGTCCTTCGGCACGGAAGTTGACAAACTCGGGAACTCCATCACGTCTGTCCGGGAAGGGAAATTTCTTCAGGCCCTGGCGCGGGAAGAGTTGAAGCAGGACTCAGACTGGGTTGTCAAGCTGCGGAGTCTCCCGGAAGCGCCCGAAACCTATTACCTGCTCGAACTGATGGCTTCCCATGATTTTCAGGAATCCCTCAAGAACTACCTTGATCTAAATGAACTGCAGAAGAAGCTAGGCGTCTGGGAAGGGGATCTGGATGCATTCGAGGACATCATTCAAAAGCGCCTCGCGTATTACCAGCCGCTGCTTCCCGAGATTGACCGGGCATTCAGACAGCTTGATTCGCAAATGCGTTTGCGTATGGAGCAGCGGGATCGGATCGATAAACGGCTGCATGCCATGCTGGTAGCACCTCGGCCCGATTACCTGGCTACGGCGGAGGAAAGGATTGCCACGGAAGAAATTGGACGTCTGGAACAGGCTCTGGTTGCGAACGGCGGGACGGTACCCGATGAAACCAAGGATCGGATCAGCCGTTTGCGGGGGGTACTCCTCTGGGGCATCTCCACGGAATATGACCGGCGTCTTACGGACGCATACAAGCACCTGCGTGATTTGAACGAAGAGGTTGGCCGGTTGAAGAAACAGTACAACGCTTTTGTGCGTACTCGCCAGGCCGCCACGCAGAGCTATGAAGGATATGACGATGAGATCAGCCGGGAGCGCAATCTGATTGCGTCGGCTCAAGAAAAAGTTAAGGTCCTGATGGCTCGTCAGGGGAACATGCTTGAAACTATGGCCGTAAATGAACTGACCAGGCGCCGCGAACGGCTGGAACAGTTCCAGATTACCGCGCGTTTTGCCATAGCCGACAGTTATGACCGCGCGACCAAGGCCCAGACTGAAAAGAGTGGTGGCAAATGAAGCGAATCCTTCTTTTGGTCCTGGCAATTCCGGCGATCCTTACCGCATGTCAATCAGGCGGCAGCAGGGAGACGATTGCCCAGTTGCGGAACATGAAGATCGAGATCAGGGAAGAGGCGATCGAAGGCGGACTTGTGAAAGCCATGGAGAGTTACCAGCGCTTTCTGGAAGAAACGCCCGAATCGGCGCTGACTCCCGAGGCGATGCGCCGTCTTGCCGACCTGAAGATCGAAAGGGAATATGGATACCTGACTGTCCCGGGGGCAACCCAGCCCTCACCCAAACTCTCTCCCACTGTGAGTGAGATAGAGAGAGGGATTGGACGGGCCCCGGCACCTGTGCTGTCTATGCCGGAACGTGCCCCAAGCCCGAAGGTCTCTGCCGTCCGTACGGCCGAGGCCCCGCACTCTGCCCAGACTGAATTGCAGTCGGATTTTGAAAAAAGGGCGATCCAGAGTCCGCAGCTTGCCGCCAAAGAAGGAAAATCGGGCGGACTTCCCGAAGCCGGTACCGAAGATCTCGAAAGAGCAGGGGCTCGGGAGGCGATCGCGGTCTACAAAAAGCTGTTGGACAAATTCCCGCTGTACGAGGGGAATGACCGGGTTTTGTACCAGATGACCCGTGCCTATGAGGAGCTGGGGCAGACAGAGGATGCCATGGTGGTCATGGATCGGCTGGTCCGCGATTTCCCGCGTTCCCGTTACATCGACGAGGTGCGGTTCCGGCGGGCCGAATACTTCTTTACCCGCAGGCTCTATCTTGACGCGGAAGCAGCCTACAAGAGCATCGTGGAGGTCGGCGTCAGTTCGCCTTACTT
>JBAQPK010000069.1:0-3278 GCA_049305715.1 Desulfuromonadaceae bacterium
GCTAAGATGACGAAGCCCTTTGTAGCGTACCTTGTCGAAGCCGTTCTTTTGTTTGTCGTCTCATATGCGGCACCGTCTCTGCTGCAGGCGGCGCAGACAGAGTCATCCGGCGGCAACGACGGTCTACCGGTCGCCCTCAGGCTGGCAATCACAAAGCACCCGACAGTTCTAAGCAAGCTTGATGAGTTGAAATCCCTGGGGTTTGATGTCGACTCGGCGGAAGCCGGCCGTTACCCCTCGCTATCACTGCAGGGGCAGACCTACAGCGACGAACGGTCACAGGTGGTTGCCCTTCTCAAGCAGCCACTCTGGGCCGGGGGGCGGATTGACGGGGGCATCGATCTTGCCCGGATGAAATTCCGCTCCGGCGATGCGTCGCTGATGGTTGTCCGCCGCCAGCTGCTGGAGGACACGGCAGCTCTCTATGCCAATCTCCAGGGTGTGCGCAAGCGTCTGCAAGCAGCCGAGCGCAACGTTGAGGAGCATGAGAAACTGCAGGGTCTCATCAGTCGCCGCCAGGTTGGGAGCATCGCCTCGGAGGCCGATGTGCGGCTGGCCCGTTCACGTGTCGCCCTGGCGGTTTCCCAGCGCGAACAGCTGCGGGGCCTCGCGGAAAAGGCCCGGACGGACCTGCTGGCCCAAACCCAGGTTCCCATCGAAGGTTTCCTCCCCCTTGAAGAGAGCATGCTGGTCCTGCCGGACAGTGATGTCATCCTGGCAGACGCCGAGAACCAATCGCCCCTGATCCGGCAGCTGCGGACCAATGTTGAGGTGACGCAGGTTCAGGCCGATCTTCGCACGGCTGACCTTATGCCCGTTTTCTCCGCCCAGCTTGAGCAGGACATGTATGTCGCCGACAAGACGGGCACCAAGTCCCGTGATACCCGCGTGGGGTTGAATTTAACGGGCAATCTGGAAGGGGCCGGTTTTGCGGGCTTCGGCCGGGTACGGGCTGCTGAAGCTCTGGTGAACGCGGCAAAGAAGGAAGTTGAATCGGCCCGGAACGAGGTACGCCGCCGCACGCAGGGTCTCATTGCCGATCGCACCAGCTACAGGCGGGTCAGCGACACCAACGAAATGCTCGTTACTACAAATGAAGAAACCCTGGCGTCTTTCATGCGCCAGTACGATGCAGGCAAGAAGAGCTGGGTGGATGTGCTCAACGCCCAGCGGGAACTTGGCGAAGCCCGCCAGTCCCTGGAACAGACAATGACTCTCTTTCTTGAGGCAACGCTCCGCCTTGCGGCGATTACAGGCAGGCTTGACAGCTATGCGGGACTGAAACCATGAATTCCAACCAGACGACAATCACCTTGGATCAAACTTCTTTCAAAGGGGTGCACATCTCCCCGCTGGTGCTTGGCCGGCTGCTGACCAAGCTGGGAATGCCCATGTCTCCCGGCCTGATCGAGGAAGCCTGCCGCACGGCGCAGCCTGAAAACATCGAGATGATGCCGGGTGATCGGGTCGCCCGTGTCCTGCAGGCATTGCAGAAGAAAAATGTGCAGGTGGCGCAGCTGCGCTGGGACCGCTTTGACCGTCGGCATCTGCCGGTGCTGGTTTTGCGTGACGGGCAATGGTGTTTTGCCGATCACGGTGAAGATGGCGACATCCTTCTTGTTGGAACCGACGGCAATGAAGTGCTGCTGCAGACAGATGAACTGGGCGATGCACCGGTCCTCTGGCTGCGGGGAGCACCGGCTGAAGCCCGGGCCGGGGAGCTGTTCCGGAGCAGCGCCTCACGGCTGCTGCTGACGGAGGTGCTGCGGGACAAGGGCTGGGTAGTTGAGGTGCTGGTGGCGACGCTGGTGGTGAATCTGCTGGCTATTGCTACCTCTTTGTATGCCATGCAGATCTATGACCGCGTCATACCCACTCTTGCCTATTCGACCCTTACTGCCCTGTCGGTCGGCATGGCGATCATTGTTGTCCTTGACTGGGCTCTGAAGTTCATCCGGGCACGGATTCTGGACGGCATGGCCAAGCAGGTGGATATGGCCGTGTCACAGCGGCTGTTCGAGCATGTGCTCCGTCTGCGACTGGATACACGCCCCCGCAGCCTCGGTTCCCTGGCCGCCCAGATGAACGGCCTGGAGACGGTCCGCTCCTTCTTCTCCTCCACCATTATCTTCACCATGACCGACGTGCCTTTCTGTTTCATATTCATTGGGCTGATTGCGCTTATCGGCGGCCGGGTGAGCCTGGTGTACATCTTCCTCCTGCCGGTAGCCCTCTTTTTCGGCTGGATGGCGCAGAAGAGGCTGCGGGAACTGGCTCGCCAGGAGATTCAGCGGGGCCACGAACGCCACGGACTGCTGGTGGACACAATCCAGGGGGCCGAGACCATTCAGGCGACGGGCGGCGGCTGGCGTTTTGCTGATGCCTGGCGTTCCATCACCTCAACCATGGCTGGCTATTCCCTGAGCAGCAAGCTGATTTCAAGCACCACCTCGACCACAACCGGCAGCCTGGGCACCATTGCCTATGTCTCTGCCATCGTCGTGGGTGTGACTCGCATCGAGGCCGGAGACCTGACCACCGGTGGCCTGATCGCCTGCACCATCCTGGGAGGCAGGGTGATCAACCCCATCGCCCAGAGCGTGCAGCTGCTGGTGCAGTGGCAGCATGTCCGCGAGTCCCTCACCATGGTCAATCGCCTCCTCGGCCTGGAAACGGATCGCAGAGACGACCAGACCCTGCTGGTTCCCGATGCCCTTGCGGACACCCTTGATTTTGAAGGGATACGCTTTGCCTATCCCAACTCGCCGCTGCAGCGTCTCAATATTCAGGAGCTCAAGTTCAAGGCCGGTGACCGGGTGGTCATTCTCGGCCCCAACGGCAGCGGCAAGTCCACCCTTCTCAAGGTGGCAGCAGGATTGTACAAGCCCGGCGAAGGCCAGGTGCGCCTCGGCGGCGCCGACGTCTGGGAGCTGGACCCGCAGGTGGTGAACGAGCGTATCGGCTATCTGCCGCAGGATGTCCACCTGTTCAAGGGAAGTCTGCGCAGCAACATGGCTCTTGGCGGGGGGGTGAGCGACTCGAAGCTGCTGGATGTGGCGCAACTGCTCGGCATCGACCGGGTGGCGGCCGATAATCCCCGCAGCATGGATCTGGAGATCAGCGAGGGGGGGCAGGGGTTGTCCGGTGGACAGCGTCAATTGGTCGGACTTGCCCGGGTCTTTCTTTCCCAGCCGCGGGTCTGGCTGCTGGATGAGCCGTCGGCATCTCTGGATATGGAGTCGGAGAACAAGGTGCTCGAAGCCATAAGCCAATGGGCC
>JBAQPK010000070.1:0-4875 GCA_049305715.1 Desulfuromonadaceae bacterium
GTAGTAGTCCCTCATGAAATCTTCGACCGCCAGCACCCGGCCGTTGTCCTGATACCCGAAAAAACCGGCCAGATGCACCTGGGCATCAAAAGTCAGCTGGTCATTTTTGCGGCCGTTAAAATAATGCAGTTCGTTGCGGATACGCCAGAGGTAGTCAAGCGCCGCGTAATACGTATCAAGCTCTTCATCGTCCACAATCCCCTTAATAATCAGCTCACGCAGATCGGTAAACTTGTACTTGACGCGCGCAACCCAGATCGCCGTCTGCAGATCACGCAGCCCCCCCTCCCCCTCTTTCAGGTTCGGTTCCAGCAGATAGACCGTAGAGCCGTACTTCTCGCGGCGACTCTTCATATCAGACATCTTTTCCTTTATGAATGAGTCACTGGATTTGGGCAGGATCTGACTGAAAATGACCTTTTTGAGGGTGGCGAACAGCGGTCGGCTGCCGGAAAGAAAGCGGGCATCCATCAGCGCTGTCTTGACGGTACCGTCCCCCGCCGCCATTTCGATGCAGTCGGAAATCTTTCGCACCGAATATCCGACATCCAGACGCATATCCCACAGGAAATAGAGCAGTTTCTGGGCAATATCCTCAACCAATGCAACAGGCAGGACGCCGTCATGCAGAAACATGATGTCGATATCGGAAAAGGGGTTCAGCTCCCCGCGGCCATACCCACCGACAGCCACCAGCGCGACATGCTCCAGCATGTCGTCACCGCCCCCCAGGTCAAAGATGATCGAAAGGAACAGCTTGTTGTGCAGTTCATCCATCATGTCGCTGAGCAGGTGGGTCACATCTGTTCCGCTGGCGCCGTCCCGATGCATGTGCTTGATCTCTTCGCGATACCTTGCCAGGAAGTTTTTACAACCGGAGAGATAGAGAGGCCGCTTTTCATCAAAACCGGCCATACCGGCATCACCGACGGCATCGATTGTATCGGGAAAATACGGATCTATAAAAAATTGCATTCATGTTCCTTGTGAAGGGAGATTGGAGCGGAAGGCGACAGTGGCAACCGGCAAGTCGTGAATTATACGTCAGACGCGCGAACGAGTCAAAAGCAATAGTACGTTAAAGTGCTTGCAGTCGTCATCCGTTGACATGATAATGCTGCCCGATTCGGAATGACCCCACGAGGAATACCCGTTTTGATCGATGCGACAGAACATCCCCGAGCAACTTCATCACTGCACTACGGCTGGGTCATCGTCGCTGTCGGCTTCCTGATCCTCTTCGCCTGCATCGGCCTGGCCCGCTATGCCTACACGATGCTGCTCCCCTCCATGCAGGAGGGGCTCGGGCTCCCCTATGACCGGATGGGTTTCATCGGCACCGGCAACTTCTGCGGCTATCTGCTGTCAGTCGTTCTCTCCCCCGGCCTGATCAGACGCTTCCGGCCGCGGAGAGTCATTACCGGGGGCCTGACCCTGATCACCCTGTCGATGTTCGGGGTCAGCGCCAGCCACGGCTTCTTCATCCCGCTGGCCCTTTACTTCCTGGTCGGCATGGGAACAGGCTTTGCCAATATCCCCACGATGGCGCTGGTCAGCTACTGGTTCCGCAACGACCAGCGCGGCAAGGCCGCCGGGATGATGATCGGCGGCAACGGCGCCGCCATCGTGCTGGCCGGAGTGCTGGTGCCGTTCCTCAACCGCAGCTTCGGAGCCGCGGGCTGGCGGGCCGGCTGGCTGCTGCTGGCAGTCATCGCGCTGATCGTGACGATTCTTGCGACATGGCTGATTCGCAACCACCCGGCGGACATGGGGCTGGAACCGCTCGGCAGGGCAGTACCGCCATCCCCCGCTCAGCTGATACCCCGCGAACGCAAGGGTGACGGCGCACTGCTGGTGCGGCTGGGGGTGCTCTACCTCGCTTTCGGTGCCACCTTCATGGTCTTCGGCACCTTCATCGTCACCACGATGGTGCGTGAATACGGATTCAGCGAAGCAAAAGCGGGGATGTACTGGGCCTGGGCCGGCTTTTTCAGCTTCTTCTCCGGCGTGCTCTTCGGCATGCTCTCCGACCGGATCGGCCGCAGGCACGGACTGGCGCTGGTCTTTGCCGTGCAGAGCTGCGCCTATCTGCTGGCCGGACTCAAGCCGGGAGGCATCGGGCTGATGATCGCCATCGTCCTCTACGGCTCGGCGCTCTTTGCAGTACCGGCCATCATGGCTGCCGCGGTGGGGGATTACCTGGGGATGTCGCGCGCCGCCGCTGCATTTTCGACGATCACCATATTCTTCGCCGCCGGCCAGACCGTCGGCCCTGCCCTGGCAGGTGTTATCGGCAAAGCCACCGGCAGCTTCACCGGCGCCTACCTGCTGGCTGCGCTGATAACCGCCGCAGCAATGATCTTTGCCCTGTTTCTGCCGCGGACGGAAGCAGATGGTTCGAAGCCTGTTTAGACGGCAACCCTGAACGGACAGGAACATCAATGTAAATATTATTTCAATCGGGAGAGTGTAGATGGCAGCTCAAAACAGCCAGGATCCTCTGCAGGGCGTAACCTTGAAAATGATCCTTTCCGAACTGGTGGAGCAATATGGCTGGGAGGAGATGGGAAAGAACGTCGAAATCCGCTGTTTCACCCATGATCCGAGCATTTCGTCCAGTCTGAAATTTCTGCGAAGGACTCCATGGGCAAGGAACAAGGTCGAGGAGATGTATCTGCGCTGGAAGCTGGCAGCTGAAGATCCCTGTCAAATCAGGTAGTCAGGTGATGTGACAAGCAAAACAGAGGGCGCTGCCGCCATTTTCCATGACCAGATGATACTTCGTCGTTTTTTTCAGGTCATGGCACGACACGCAGACCACCCTGCCTTTGTATAGTCGAATCCCCTTTTCCTGCAATGATTCAACCGATGCGTAGGAGCTTTCCTTCATTAGGGGAGGATACTCCTTTAAAATGGAATGGGAGCCTCCGAATCCACACTCCACGGTACAGGAGTGGGATTCCGGAGCGATCACCCCATCATGGCAGACGATGCAATCATTTGGGTCACTGCTGTCATCGACCATCTGCCCATGATGATCAATCTGCCCGGCGGAAACGCCGTCCTTCAGAAAGTACAGCAGAAGAACGAGCAACATGGATGCGGTAATCAACGCCATGACTCTCATGACTTCACCCCGTATTGATGTCATTGTGACCCAGCCAGAATATTACTCCATGGCACACCGTCACGCAGTAATTATTGTACCATGTGAATAAAAAATTTCAATTTTCATGCGCAACTCGATTTATAGCCGGATTCGGCACAGCTTCAGGACCGCTGTTCCACGATGCCGGCCAACACGCCGGCCCCATTGGGGAGATCCAGCGCCAGCCGCCTGATCGAACCAACACCGGCGGCGGCCATCATCTCCTCCAGCTGCCGCTGTGAATAGGAACGTCCCCGCGGAGTGCCCAGCAGCATGTTGAGTGAGAACAGCGCCGGGAACAGCGGGCCGTTACAGTCGTCGTCAAGGATGAACTCCTGGACCATGAGCATGCCGCCCGGTTCCAGGGCATCCGCGGCCTTCCGCAGCGTGACCGCACACCCCTCGGGCCCCTCGCCGTGCAGAATGTGCGACAGCCAGGCCACATCGAAGCCGCCGGGGACGTCGTCGCTGATGAAGTCCCCCTCCCGGAACGTGATCCGGTCGCTGAGGCCGAAGGAAGCGATCGTTTTTTCGGCAAACCGGCGGGTTGCGGGGAGATCGTAGACGGTCGCCGTGAGCTGCGGATTGGCCTGGCAAAATTGGATCGCGTAGCTGCCGGGCCCCCCGCCCAGATCGAGCAGGCGTCGTCTCCCGTGCAGATCGACGTTGGGTACGATGCGCGGAGCGATCTGCATCGCCAGATTGAACATCCCCATTTCAAAACTTTCCCGCTCCGCTTCGCTCCCATCGTGGGAGACCCTCCCGCGAATCGGTGCGCCGCTCCGGACCGACTCGTCGAGACGGGACCACCCCGCCATGAGGTGATGGTGGTGCATGATGATATACCCCAGGTAGCGGGAAGAGGTGCGCGACAGGTATTCCGCTGCAAAGGCGGTCGCCGCGTAACGGTCCCCCTGCTTCTCCATCAGTCCCAGCGCCGTCAGGGCGTTCATCAGCATCTCCAGACCACGCGCATCGCTGGCGGTGGCCTCCGCGAGTTCCGGCACCGTACCGGCATGACTGAAAAGGTCGAGATTCACCCCGGCATGCAGGGCACAGGCGCTCCAGTAGCCGCCAGACAGCTGCAGCAGTTCGGCAGGATTCCAGGTATGTTTGTCCATTATGTGCCTCCTCGTGATGTCATCAACGGCGCACTCTCCACTCCGCCGGCACGCCGAAGGCGTCACCGGTGTATAGACGTAGCGTAATCCCGATACCGCCCGAACGCAAGCCGGAAATATACGCCGCCGCCCATCCAGGCTGGTCTGCCGGTTGGTCGGAGCATGAAAGCTGTGGCAACGGATATCCCATTGGTGTACTCTATAACAAGAGGTATTCCAACCGGAGGAGGTAGCCGCCATGCCTGACGTGATCTGCGCAGCATTTGAGGTGCATCGCCTGAGCATCCTGGCTAAGGACGGGACGATCGACGAAGCGCTCATGCCCCCCTTGACGGAGGAGGATATCCGGCGCATGTACGAGCTGATGGTGCTGACGCGGGTCTTCGACCAGCGTGCCATAGCCCTGCAGCGCGAAGGGAGGCTCGGCACCTACCCTCCCAGCCTCGGGCAGGAAGCCGCCCAGGTTGGAAGCGCCTTCGCAATTGGTCCGGGGGACCGGATTTTCCCCTCCTTCCGGGAAATGGGGGTCCAACTGACCCTTGGCTATCCCATCCATCAGATCCTGCAGTACTGGTCCGGCGACGAGCGTGGTCAACAGGCGCCGCC
>JBAQPK010000071.1:0-2227 GCA_049305715.1 Desulfuromonadaceae bacterium
CAACTGGCCCGCCTGCTGGTGATGAACGACAAACTGGCTACGCCTCCGCAGCCGCTTGCGGAATCGATCGGATCAACCATCAAGGCACGAGTCACTATAATCGCACCAGACGGCACAGTTATCGGCGATTCGGATGTGGGTCCGGCACGATTGGCACAACTGGAAAATCATCTGCGGCGTCCCGAGGTACAGGAGGCTCTCAGGAACGGGAGCGGCAGTGCCGTGCGCTATTCCGAAACTCTGCGAACCTCGATGCTCTACTCTGCCGTGACCTACGGCGGCGGCACGGTTGAAGGCGTCATTCGCCTTGCCATGCCGCTGGAATATCTGGCTTCTGCCCGGAGCACCCTGCACGGAGTCGTCGGTGGGGCAACCTTGGTAACAATATGTATTGCTCTCCTGTTCAGTTATGTCCTCTCCAACCTGACGTCCAAGCCTCTGCGCGACATGGCTGATGTCGCCGCACGCATCGGCCATGGGGAGAGTAAAACCAGAATCCCGGTACTCTCCAACGACGAAATCGGTATGCTGGCGGGTGTACTGAATGATATGTCGGAGCGTATAGAAGATCAGGTGCAGCGCCTTTCATCCGAAAAACAACGTCTGGATACCATTCTGAGCAGCATGGGCGAAGGGATCATGGTAACCGCTCCCGATGGCGTCATAACCCTGGTGAACCCCGCGTTCCGCCGCCTTTTTTCGATAACCGGCGAGGTGGAAGGCAAAAAACTGGTGGAGATTTCACGGCATCCCGACCTGCTGGAAGCCTTCAACGATCTCGGCAAACCTGATGTGAACGAACTTGTACGGGAAATATCCCTGCAGCCGAATGACTGTACGCTCTTTACACACTGGGTCCCACTGGACGTCGATGGTATCAGACAGGGGATTGTTGCGGTCTTCCACGATATCAGCGATCTGAAGAAGATGGAAAACATGCGCCGGGATTTTGTCGCCAATGTTTCCCATGAACTCCGGACACCGGTGACGGTTATCAAGGGGTATGCCGAGACGCTGCTGGATGGCATCCTGACATCCGACCCCGCCCGTGCGGTTCGTTTCGTGGAAATCATCTCCAGCCATTCGGAACGACTGACCAACCTGATAAATGATATCCTGACACTTTCAAGTCTTGAAACAAAAGAGGCGCAGGTCGATCTCAATCCGATTGATGTGTCGGAGACGATAACCAAGACCTGCCGGCTGCTCCAGGAACGTGCGCTGCAAAAGAATATTGCCATCGTCAACGAAACGGCCGGCGCTGCCGTGCCGCGCGTGATGGCGGACCAGGGGCGGCTCGAACAGGTCGTGGTCAACCTGCTCGAAAACGCCATCAAATATACTCCCGAAGGCGGCACGGTCCGCCTCAATACTGAAGATTCAGGAGCGTTTGTCAGGGTGTCTGTGGCGGACACCGGCATCGGCATTCCCTTCAAGGACCTGCCGCGAATCTTTGAACGTTTTTACCGTGTTGATGAAGCCAGGACCCGCGAACAGGGTGGGACAGGACTTGGACTGGCGATCGTGAAACATATTGTGCAGCTCCACGGCGGGGATGTTTCCGTAGCAAGCGAGCCGGGCCGCGGGTCGATCTTCTCGTTCACACTAAGAAAGGCATAACACCATAATCTTTGAAAGCTTGCAGGTCCCGCTCGTTTCCGGGTAATGCATCAACCCGGCAGATTTAACCAACCTTTTGCCTCCCTGTAACATCGCTGTAACAATGGTCTGCTATAGTAGGCACATCATTGTTACAAACCCAAAGGAGGAATATTCCATGTTCAAAAAGCCAATCCTGACCGCGCTGCTCGTGATGGTAACCGTTGTGGCAGCTCACGCCGAAAAAACGGCAGTAGACGCCAAGATCAAGAAGTACACCCCTGCGGCCGGTGTGGCCGGTAACCTCGGCAGCATCGGTTCGGACAGCCTCAACAACCTGATGACGTACTGGGCTGAGGGTTTCAAGAAGAAATACCCCAACGTCAACATCCAGATCGAAGGGAAGGGGTCAAGTACGGCACCTCCCGCCCTGATCGCCGGCACCGCCCAGCTTGGGCCCATGTCCCGCGAAATGAAGAGCTCCGAGATCGAAGAGTTTGAAAAGAAACATGGCTTCAAACCGACCAAAATCGGCGTGGCGCTGGATTCTCTGGCGATATTCGTCAACAAGGACAACCCGATCAAGAGCCTGTCACTGGACAAGGTCGATGCCATCTTCTCCAAGACC
>JBAQPK010000072.1:0-6591 GCA_049305715.1 Desulfuromonadaceae bacterium
GCGCCTCTTCCGCCTGCTTGCGCGCGGTGTTGTCGGTACCGATCAGCAGATAGCCGATGATGGTATCCTGCTCGTCGCGCAGCGCCGTGACCGACACGACCGCCGGGAAGCGGCTCCCGTCCTTGCGAATATAGGTCAGCTCGTAGATGTCCTCGATGCCGCGCGACGCCTTGAAGACCAGCGCCTCGAAACCGGGAGTGATCGGGGTTCCGAGTTCGAGGCTCAGCTCTTCGGCGCGGGCGATGACTTCCTGCGGGTCGGAAATGTCGGCCGGGGTGATCTGGTTCATCACCTCGGCGGCGGTATACCCCAGCATCCGTTCCGCACCCACGTTGAAGATCTGGATGACCCCCCTGGCGTCAGTGGCAATGCTGGAGAAGTTGGCGCTGTTGAAAATAGCGCTCTGCAGCGCACCCGCCTTGAGCAGGGTTGCTTCACTGCGGCGCTCGGAGAAGATTTCCCCTGTATCAGCGTCGTCATGATCTGATTGTGCCTTCGTCTTTTCGTGATTTTTCATGCCAATCCCGTTCTGCTTTTTTTACGTTACTTACTATCAAGCTGCAGTTTCAGCGTCGACCGCTGCCACGGCCGCGGTCTTGGCGCAACACACCTATAAAAACGAGGATCGTGCCGATAACCCCGGCGGTAACCATTACCTGGCCGACAATATGATGCCACCCGGCATCCAGTGGAGCAGACGTCAACATGGCACCGCCAATCACGAGCCCCGCGGAAGCGATGGCCCCGGTAAGGCGTTCGAGGTTGCGGCTGATGCGTCCTCCCAATGCCTCCACGGCAGGAGCCTGCAGTCGGCCCAGATTGCCTTCGGAGATACGTCGCAGGGCGCGGCGGGTGTCGCCGGGCGCATCACTTACCAGGCGTTCCATTTCGCGCGCCAGCTTGCCTGTTTTTTCCTTGATCCGCTCCATTGAGAAGTGCTTCTCGGTCAGGCGCGAGATCTCTTCACGAAACGATTTCAGGTAGTCATGGTCCGGGTCGAGCTGGCGGATCATCGATTCCAGGATGACGAACGTCCGCGTCAGCAGGAAAAACTCGGGGGGATTGTGGACCCCGTGGCGGCTTCCGGCACGCAGCAGCGAATCGAACGAATCCCCGATTGAAACCTCCGCCAGATCGCTCCGATGGATTTCATACAGCACCACCTTTATGTCCATCAACAGCGCCGAACGGTTGACGTTCTCGCTTGCCGCCGTCATTTCGAGATAGGCCTCGGTGGCGGCCCGCGCATCGCCTTTGACGACCGCTTCCAGCAGAAGCGTCAGCGATTCGCGCATCGGCTCGTCAAGCTCGCCCGTCATTCCGAAATCGAGAAGAGAAAGCTGCCCGTCCGGGAGAACGAATACATTGCCGGGATGGGGGTCGGCGTGAAACAGCCCTTCTTCGAAGATCGTTTGCAGCGACAGACGGACCAAGGTGTTGAGCAGCCGCGACATCGCCTCCGGGTGGTGCTTTGCGTAGGAATCCACCCGTTCGCCGTCGGAAAATTCCATCGTGAGCACGCTTCCGCTCGAACGCTCCTTCACCACATCCGGAATCCAGAGGCCGGGGACATCTGTCAGCGCGGTGCGAAAGAGCATTATGGAACGGGCTTCGTGGCTGAAATCGGTTTCGCGGTTCAGGCTGTTGGCAAATTCACTCACCAGAACGGGGAGGTCGAGCGCGCGCAGGCGTGGCACGAACCTTTCCCCCAGCGCCACCAGATAGTTCAGTGCCGCGATATCCGTGGAGATCATTTCCTCAAGGCCGGGGCGCTGAACCTTCACGGCCACGCGACGCCCGTCATGCAGTGTCGCCTCATGCACCTGGGCAATGGTTGCTGCGGCGAGCGGCGTGTCGCCGAACGATGCATACAGTTCCGTCATCGGGGCGCCCAGTTCAGCTTCGACCACCGTGCGCACCGCGTCAATGCCCTGCGCCGGCAGCTGGTCATGCAGCAGTTCCAGCTCGTTGATGTACGCATCCGGCAGCATATCGCGCCGCATCGCGAGCACCTGACCGAATTTGAGAAAGGTGAGCCCCAGTTCCTCAAAGGCTTCCCTCATCTCTTTCGGCGGCGGCAAGTGTCCCTTGCCGCGCAGGGCGCCCATGAACTTGTGCCGGGAAAGCACGCGCAGGATTTGTATCAACCGCGGCGCCACTTTCAGCAGGCTGCTGTTCTCCGTATCGATCATTACAGCCATACATTCCTCCGGAAAGTCATGGCTATCCCCTCTTTACCAAAGCAGGGGCACCAGTGTCATCTGAACTGTTCAGCTTTAATCGCAGTCAGAGCAGTGCCAGAACCGCTTTTGCCACCGCCTCTGACAACGCCCAGACTGTAGATCACGGCGAGAATCATGGCTATGTGGGAGCGGCCGGGTAGTTTCATGTGCGCTGCATCCTCAGTCAAGGGTGTAATCAGTTTTCATATGCTTGACCATCCCGCATCTCGATCAGCCTCCCCCCGAGCCTGCCGAGGGAGGGGTTATGGGTCACCATGACGATGGTGAGTCCTGCATTTCTGTTCAGGTTCTGCAAAACCTCGCCGATCTCCTCCGACCGTTTCGTATCGAGATTACCGGTCGGCTCATCGGCGAGGAGGATCTCGGGGCGATTCACGAGAGCCCGGGCAATTGCCACCCGCTGCATCTCCCCCCCCGATATCTGCCCGGGCAGATGGTCCATCCGGTGATCCATGCCGAGCATCCCGAGGAGCCGTTCCACCTCACCTTCAACTCCCGGTTTTTTGTAGAAGGCGAGCGGGAGCGCCACGTTTTCCCGAACGGTGAGGGTCGGGATGAGGTAGAAATTCTGGAAGATGTAGCCGAAGACCTCCCGGCGAATCCGGGTCAGGGCCCTCTCCCCCAGAATCTTGCCTCCTCCGAAAATGCTTCTGCCGGCGAGATGCAACTCTCCCGTCGACGGGTTTTCGAGACAACCGAGCAGGTTTATCAGGGTCGTCTTGCCTGATCCCGAGGGCCCCATGAAGGAGACGAACTCCCCCCGCCTGATCGAGAGAGATACTCCGTCCAGAGCGCGGATCTCCTCACTGCCGCGACGGTAGACCCGCGTCAAACCCCGTGCCTCCAGCGATACACCATGTTCAGCTGTCATCCGTCACTCCTTATCGATTCAAGCGGGCGGACCCTGCCCGCTTTCCACGCCGGGTAAATTCCGCTCAGAAGACCCACGACGACGATCACTCCCAGGGTCAGGAACGCCAGTTTCATATCGATGGATACGAGCTCTCCGCCGGGAGAATAGGGGAGAATCCTTCTGACCAGAATGTCGGAGAGCCGGGCAAAGACGAAGGCCAGTCCGATTCCCGCGATCCCGCCGCTGGTGCAGAGAATCAGGGTCTCGATCCAGACCAGAAAGAAGATGTCGCCCGGCATCGCCCCCATGGTCTTCAGGATGCCGATCTCCTGCATCCGCTCCAGTACCGACATGAGAATGGTGTTAATAACACCGACCATCGCTATCAACAGGGCGATGATCGCGATGGAAAGCACCATAACGCGGGCCGTGGCAATGAGTTTCATGATCGTCTGCTTGACCTGGGTGAAGCTCACCACCTGCACGTCCGGGAGCTGATACAGGGCGGTTTCCAGCTTCACGCTGTCCGCGTCTTTTTTTACCTTGATGCCGATGGTGGTGATCTTGTCGGTTTCAGAGATCTTCTGCAGCGTTTTCAGCGGGACGAAGATCGTGCCGTCATCCTGGGTGCCGGTCCGCTCCAGAATTCCCACAACCTTGAGCTTGACGTTCTTTTCCGGTACGAGGATCATATCTCCCACCTCGCGCTGCTCCAGTTCTGCCGCCTCGAATCCCATGACCGCTTCGGCAGCCGTTTCATCAACGAACCATCCCCCCTGGCGGAAACTGAAAAACGGCTTCATGGCGGGGAAGGTGGCGGCCTCGACACCGAAATACCCGGCGATACCACCGCCATCACCCTTGTCCGGGTCGAAAAATGCCTGCATCAGAATCGGGGTGACCTTGTCAACTTCGGGCCTGTTCACGATGTCTTCCACCATTGACTGCGCAATGTAGCGCAGCCCGGTTCCCCCCTGCAGCATCATCGTGGCCGCTTCGTAGGGACACCCTTTGGCCATGACCATCAGTTGGTACCCCATGTTGTCGATATCGCGGTTCAGGGCATGTTCATAACCGCGGTTGAAGCCGAGCAGACTCACAAGCACCCACGACGAGAGCATGATGCCGACGAGGGTCAGCAGGGTGCGGGCCTTCTTGCGCAGAAGGTTCTTGTAGGCGATCTGGAACCTGCTGATCATGGCTTCCCCCTTTCAGAAGAATAGACAAACTCATCCATCAGTATGAGGTTTTTCTTCAGCGCCCGGAGTGACGCGCGGAAATCCTCTTCCGCCTCCGGCGCCGGGTTGCGGGTCTCCGCCACCCGGCCGGTCCCCTTCCCTGTCGCCGGGTCATAGGACTCGAAATCCTTGAGCGTCAGTCCGGCAAACTGACGGCCGAATTTGGGATCCCGCAGTTTCTTCGCCCACTGGCTGGTCATCTTCTGGATATAGAACGACTTGATTTTGCCGTTCAGATCAAGGGCGACAAAAACCTGGATACCGCCGAACTGTCCCTTCTGGTTGACACCGTGGATGTAGCCGACCTTCCGCTTGCCATCATGGATCTCGTAGATCGTGTAGGGGACGTCGATGGTTTCGTAGATACCGTGGAACCGGTCGCCCAAACGCTTCTCGACCCTCCGCAGCATGGTCTCGCCACCCCGCTTGTCAATCGAGACATAGGTCGTTTTGTAGCCGCTTGAATCGGGAAAGAAGCGGGCAACATCGCGGTCGGGATCGTTCAGGTCGCAGCCGACGGCGGCAAACGCCGGTACGGTCATGACGCAGGAGAGCAGCAAAATTGTGAGAATAATGTTTAATAAAATCCTGCAATTCATCATTAACCCCTCACCCCCCCCTCAATCCCCCCTTGTCAGGGGGGAAGTTGTTTGCTCCTCCCCTGATAAGGGGAGGCTGGGAGGGGTTGCCCTTCGCCTCTCAAATCGGCAGGTAATAGTACAACTGCGCTATGACACGGTGATCGTCTTCGTCCTTGTTATATTCGTACATCGTCCGGAACGTCAGGTCCGGAGTGACAAGGGCGGAAAAACAGGCGGAGAACAGCCAGTTTTCACCCCCCGATCGCCAGTAGGTCGGCTGGAGTTCGATCTTCATCCTCTGCTCGGGACCAAAGAGATAGCCGAACCGGTACATGGCCGCCACGGAATCCTGGCCGAGCCATTCCCCGGCAAAAAGGTCGAAACGATGCTCCAAGTTGTCCCGGAGAAAGGCAAAGTCGGTCCCCACGAGACGCATGTTCAGGGGATCGGGTTCCCGGAGTTTATACCCCATGGTATCCAGGGTCCGGCCATACCCCACGGAGAGTCCCAGCGTATAATTGTCTTCGTTGAGCACGCCGTAGGCGACCCTGCCGGCCAGCAGATAGTTGCCCTTGAAGTAGACCGGCATCCCGGTTCCGGTGGTGGCGCTGAGCTGCAGGTTGCCCCAGGAAAAATCACGGTAGCTGCCGATCCCCCAGTCCCGGTCATACCCGAGTCCCTGGATCGGCAGGGTGCGCAATATGAGCGGATGACTGTCAAAATAGGAACCGAGCCCAAGGGCCGGCCGGTTGTGGCCGATCCAGACATCCGACACGGGCGTCTTGACTTTGAACCAGGCGTTGTAAGCCTGCGGCTCGATTTTTTTTACGCCATCCTCAAAGACCGACAGCGCCAGCCGTCCCTGCAGTCCAAAGGCCCCCCAGTCTCCCGCCTCCCCGGAAAAACGGTGGAGATAGTCGAATCCGACGCTCGGTTTCTGCATTTCGGCATCCGGGTTCATGGAGTAGTAGATCGACTTGTCCTGCTGCGAGGAGTAGCCGGCAATCCCCTGGGCCTCGAAATAGAGCAGGTGGTTGTCGCCACGGGCGGGCGCTGTCCCGGCCAGAATTCCCGCCAGAACAACAAGGGAGATTGTTCCGGCCCCGATAAACGGCGTGTTTTCCGATGCACTACAGGTCGAAGAGGTACGCGCCACGGAACACCACCTTTCCTTTCTTCTCGAAGACGAAGGTAACTTCCCAGTCGCCGGGCATAACGAGACGCACCGGCTTGAGATACGCACCCTTTGCCGAAAGCGAGTACACTTTTTCGCCATCGCTGTGGGCTCCCCTCATGGAAGGCATGTCCGCATCACCTTTGACGACGTACGATATGTCCCGTTTCCCGTCGCGGTTGAATATCTCCACCTTCATGATTGCCACGCCGAGCTTGGGCTGTTTTTCAAAGCCGTAGATGAAATAGCTGCCGGCATCGAGTGATATTTTTTCCCCTGGCTTGGGGAGCAGCTGATATCCGGCCTTCGCCGCCGGAGCGGGGGCAGCGAAAACGGGTCGGGGAGCATACACTCCAAGGGTAAAGACAAGTAACCCCCAATAAAACAGGTTTTTCACAACGCTTCCTCCTTTCGACCTGTGCGGGTATATTCGTTATGCTGAGTAGAATCAATCTCCCGCTAGTCCCTTCTCCCTGAGGGAGAAGGTGGCCGAAGGCCGGAT
>JBAQPK010000073.1:0-6853 GCA_049305715.1 Desulfuromonadaceae bacterium
CCGCACATCATCGATATTGAGCTTGAACTGCGGGGTGTCATCCTGCCCGTTGGGGCGCACTGCCACCAGTGTGGGGTTTTTCTTGGCCATGCCAAGGAGCTGGTTGCGCGCCTCCATCAGCTTGTCATGCCCCAGACCGCTACGGTCCTGCAGCTGGAAGTCGAAGCCGTTGGCCTGCCCCAACTCAACCACTGCCGGTGGCGTAAAGGCGAACACCAAACCGTCCTTGATCTGAGAGAAGGCCCCCATTGCCCGGCCGGCTATGGCCGGAGCGCGCAGTTCCGGGCTGTTGCGAAGTTTCCAGTCTTTGAGTTTAACGAAAGCCAACCCCATGTTCTGGCCACGGCCGGCAAAACTGAAACCGGAGACAGCCATAACTGATTCCACCGCCTTGTTATCCACCTCCAAAAAATGATGCTCAATCTGTTCAATGACCTTTAGGGTCCGTTCATCGGTGGCTCCGGCCGGTAGCTGGATTTGGCAAATGATGAAGCCCTGATCTTCGTCGGGGAGGAAGGCCGTGGGCATCCGCAGGAAGAGCACGGCCATGGCGATGATGATCACCCCGTAGATGACCAGGTAGCGTCCGGTCTTGTTGAGCATCCGGCCGACAAATGACTGATACTCATGGGTGCCCCGGTCGAACCATTTGTTGAACCAGTGGAAAAACCACTTGAACCAACCGCTATCCGCCGCCACATGTCCTTTTTCCACCGGCTTGAGTATGGTGGCGCACAGGGCCGGGGTCAGGATCATGGCGACCAGCACCGAGAGAATCATGGAAGAAACAATAGTGATGGAGAACTGGCGGTAGATGACCCCGGTGGAACCGCCGAAAAAGGCCATCGGCACGAAGACCGCCGACAGCACCAGGGCGATGCCCCAGAGGGCGCCGGTTATCTGACCCATGGACTTGATGGTTGCATCCCGTGGCGACAACCCCTCCTCAGACATGATCCGTTCCTCGTTCTCGACAACTACGATGGCGTCATCAACTAAAAGGCCGATGGCAAGGACCATGGCGAACATGGTGAGAGTGTTGATGGAAAAACCACTGGCCGACAACACCCCGAAGGTGCCGAGCAGAACGACCGGCACGGCAATGGTCGGAATCAGGGTGGCCCGGATGTTCTGCAGGAAGACAAACATCACGATGAAAACCAGGAAAATTGCCTCGATCAGGGTCTGAACCACCTCTTCGATGGAGATTTTGACGAACGGTGTAGTGTCATAGGGGTAGACCACCTTCATGCCGTGGGGGAAGAATTTCGACAGCTCTTCCATCTTGGCCTTAACCCGGTTGGCGGTATCCAGGGCATTAGCGCCGGACGCCAGCCTGAGTCCCAGGCCTGCGGCCGGTTTACCCTTATAGCGTGCCTGTATGTCATAGTTTTCAGTGCCGATCTTGCAGTCGGCCACATCGCGCAGCCTTACCGTAGAGCCGTCGCTGTTGGTGCGCAGGATGATGGACTCGAACTGCTCCGGGGTCTGCAGCAGGGTCCGCGCGGTGATAGTGGCGTTCAGCTGCTGCCCTTGGGCGGAGGGGGTGCCGCCGAACTGACCGGCAGAGACTTGGGCATTCTGAGCCTGAAGCGCCGCGATCACTTCATTTGAGGTCAGTTTGTAGTTGTTCAGCTTGGCTGGGTTCAGCCAGATCCTCATGGCGTTTTGGAAACCAAACATCTGTACTTCGCCGACCCCTTCGACACGGCTGATGATGTCCTGAATGTTGGCCACCGCATAGTCGGCCAGGTCGTAGCGGCTCATGGAGCCGTCCTCCGAGACGAGGCCGACTATTATCAGGAAGTTTTTGGTCGATTTGACAACCTGGATACCCTGTCTCTGCACAAGCAGGGGCAGGAGGGGCGTTGCCAGCTGGAGTTTATTCTGCACTTGCACCTGGGCCATGTTCGGGTCGGTGCCGGCCTTGAAGGTCAGGTTGATGCTTACGGCCCCGGCCGAGTCGCTGCTGGATGACATGTAGATAAGATTGTCGATCCCGTTCATCTTCTGTTCGATGACCTGAGTGACGGTATCCTGCACGGTCTGGGCCGACGCCCCCGGATACATGGCGTTGATGGATATCTGCGGTGGTGCGATAGGCGGATATTGGGAGACTGGCAGCGTTTTGATCGCAAGCAGGCCGGCCAGCATGATGATGATGGCGATCACCCAAGCGAAAATAGGGCGATTGATGAAAAACCTGGACATGAAGGGGCTCCTTTAATTTTTTACTGCGGTGGGCTGAGTCGCTCCGGCGGGAGCTACGGTCGGATTGCTGCGGAACGACACGGCCTTGACCGGTGATCCGGGCCGCGCCTTCTGTATCCCTTCCAGGATGACGCGGTCACCCGCCTTGAGCCCCTCGCTCACCAGCCAGTTATCGCCAACCGTCCGGGCGACCTTGATGACTCGCGGCTCCACCTTCTCCTCGGCCCCCACTACCATAACCATGGCTTCACCTTTAGGATTACGGGTAACCCCCCGCTGCGGGACCAGGAGAGCCTGTTCGCTGACCCCTTCCTCCAGGGTGGCACGGACAAACATGCCTGGTAGTAAGGTCTGCTTCGGATTCGGGAAGATTGCTCGCAGTGTGATGGAGCCGGTACTCTGGTCCACTGTAACTTCGGAAAATTTCAGGATGCCTGGGAGCGGATAGCTATCGCCGTCCTCAAGGAGCAGTTTGACCCGTGTCTGGGCTCCCTCGCTGTTTTTCATAAGGCCACTTGCCAGGTTCTGCTTAAGTTTCAATAGTTCAGCGCTGGACTGGGTCACATCTACATACATGGAGCCGAGCTGCTGGATGGTGGCAAGCGCAGTTGGCTGGCTGGCGGTGACTAGCGCCCCATCGGTCACGTTTGATCGCCCGATTCGTCCTGATATCGGGGCAGTAACTCTGGTGTAAGCCAGATTTATCCTGGCAGTTTCCACCGCAGCCCTGGTGGCCGCCACATCAGCTTCGGCCTGCTTGAGCGCGGCATGCGCATCATCGTAATCCTGTTGGCTTACCGCCTTTATCTTTACCAGATCCTTATAACGTTCCTCTTTGAGTCTGGCCGGGATCAGGTTGGCCTCGGCCCTGGCTTCGGACGCCTTGGCGCTGGCGAATGCGGCCTGATAGGTTGCCGGGTCAATCTGATATAGAACTTGTCCGGCTTTTACGTCAGAACCTTCAGTGAACAGTCGCTTCTGAATGATTCCGCCCACTTGGGGACGCACTTCAGCAATTAGTTGGGGAGCTGTCCGACCTGAAAGTTCCGTGGTCAGGGAAACCCTTTCGGGCTTCATAACTATAATCCCAACTTCAGGTGGACCGCTTGGCTGCGGACCGGCGGCCATCGGCTTGTTGCAGCCGGTGAGCGGCAGACCTGCAATGAGTGTCCCAGTGATGAAAACAAGAATTCTTTTGAGTGTTCGGTGCATGTAATACCTCTTCAAGTTGGAGTAATGACAATTGATTATTTCTGTCTGATCAGAAACTATATTGTTGAGTGAATGTTCAATCCCATTCGAGCCAAAAATCATCCTTTGCGCAAGGTCGCGCTGTTACCGTCGGACCGCATCCCAACAGGCTTCGACCGTCCGGTTGATGATGAGTTCATCCAGCTCAAAATATTGGAGAATGTGGTTTCGACAGATATCTATCAAAGGCCCGAAGGTGAGTGCAATGAGGATCGGTTGCGGCATGTCCTTGATGATCTGTTGCTGCCGGCCCTCCTCAAAAAGCTCGGTAATAATGTGTTTATCCTTTTTGCCCAACATTCTGTCCAGGCGGCAGGCCACTCCATAGGGAGAGTTGTAGAACTGCTCAATAAAACGGAATTCCATGGGCGACACGAGAAAATAATTGACTAGTTTTTTGCTAACATGCAGAAAACGTTCACGGATTGGCCGCACTTCGGGGTAGCGATCCATGATCGCCGCCAGCATCTGTCCCTCCAGGCAGGCAAAGGTCTCAGTGATAAGGTCATCCTTGCTTTCGAAAAAGCGGTATATGGTGCCAGATGCGACTCTGGCTTTTTTTGCAATCATCGCTATAGGAGCGCCGTGAAACCCGTGTTCGGCAATAAGCTCCAACGCCGCACCGATTATTTCGTCACGTTTTTCTGATTTCGCCATAATTGCCCCCAACTGTTGAATTTAGTAGTAGATTGCCGGTTTGGTGACTCCGGCAGCCACCACGATCTCTCGCACAGAAGCGGCCGCATACCCTTTGGTATTGAATATCGTGAGCGCGGCCGTGAGCAGACGCTCGCGGACCGTCACATCAACCGCTTCCGCAATTGGGATATTTATCTTTTCGACTGCTGGCATACTGATTCACCGACATACTGATTGCTCGTTGCATCACCTGAAGCGATGAATAATTTACCAATGCAAGCTGTCTGACAAAACCAGCTAACTTAAGCTATAAATAACTCGACAAACTGAACATTCATTCCTGTTTCAATCATTTTTTCTATATAGCCATTATCATGCCAACCAACAAAACCTATAAATACCGAGTAGTTGTATGGATGGGCCTTGTTGTTTAACAATATATTGTAATTATATTGCAAAATATTGTATTGTTGTTTGTATTTACAATATTTTGTAACAGCACAGTACCCAACAAGAAACGAGAGAAGATGGCGATGACCAACAAGGATGTATTTTTCAGAGAAGTCACTGTCAGAATATGTAGCAGCCTTGACATAAAGACTGCATTGGCAAATGTATTCGAGTACATGAGTGAACATTTCCCGCTGGACACTCTTTCCCTCACTATCCTCGATACTGATCTTTGTGCGCTCAGACGAATAGCCAATGCGATGACCAAGGATTTGGATATCCCTGAGGAAATAATCCCTCTTTCGAAGAAGGTCTGGAATCAGGTCCAGGAATTCTCTCAGCAAAATAGGAGTGCTTTTATCAGTAGCGACCCCATTGTCATTGGTGAGCTATTTAACTCAATAGCTCCTCACTTCAAAATGGAGGGGAACTCCGACCTTGCTTTGCCACTCTGGATCGCGGAGGAGTTTATCGGGATACTGTCACTTCATATTGAAGGCGAGAGGAGATACAACTCTGACCATGTTGACCTCCTTGGTACAGTCGCAGAACCCTTTGCTATTGCCCTAGCAAATGCTCTGGCCCATGAGAAGATTATAAAGTACAGAGATATTCTTATTGACGACAATCGATTCCTCAGCAAGGAGCTCTATCCTAACACCGGAGATGAAATTGTCGGCAGCAGTTCGGGGTTGAGAAATGTAATGTAAATGGTTAGTCAGGTGGCTCCACTGAATAACTCCGTATTACTTTTAGGAGAAACCGGCACGGGCAAAGAACTAATTGCCAACGCAATCCATTATTCTTCCTCACGCAAGGAAGGTCCGTTCATTAAGGTAAACTGTGGGGCGATACCTGAAACCCTGATTGACAGCGAACTTTTTGGTCATGAAAAAGGAGCGTTTACTGGCGCAATCACAGAAAAGAGAGGACGGTTTGAACGTGCGGTTGGCGGCACTATCTTTCTTGATGAGATCGGAGAGCTTCCACAACAAGCACAAGTGCGACTACTACGAGTGCTTCAACATCACGAAATTGAGCGCGTGGGTGGCAGCAAGCCAATCCCTGTGGATATTCGAGTGATAGCTGCTACTCATCGAAATTTGGAGAGAATGGTATCTGAAAATCAATTCCGTGAAGATCTATGGTTTAGGCTTAATATTTTTCCAATAATCATCCCTCCCCTTCGCCAACGCAAAGAAGATATCCCAGCGCTAGCTCGATTCTTTGTGGCAAGTAAATCAAGGGAGCTAGATATAAAAACATCACCTGCTATCGCTCCAGGCGCACTTGAACGTTTAATGGAATACAATTGGCAGGGTAATATCAGAGAATTGGAGAACATAGTAGAAAGGGAGCTAATCCGGCACAAAGGGGGACAACTAATGTTCAATTCATTGCCGGGCAATAAAGATGAAGCAACAGCCATTTCAGGTCAAAATACGTTTGACATGTATAATACTTTGAGTCTTGACGAATTGATGGCATTGCACATACGGAAGATTTTAGATAAAACCAATGGTAAAATCCATGGTTCAGGTGGAGCAGCAGAAATACTTCGCATCAAATCAACTACCCTGAGGGCACGAATGGATAAATTGGGGATTAAGTACAGACGCTAGAGATTGTAGCGCAAAATATGGCGTTCAGGCTTGGACGGCATGACACGTGTCTGTCCAAGGGCAAAAAACTTCCCTTTTAACCCAGATTACCCTATCCATCCTAAAATAGAATATAGAAGTATTGATCCCGTATACTTAGACAACGAGGACATACCGCTCATTTTCGGCAAGATGAGTGTAGGACATGGTGGTCTCCTTTCCGGCGGTGAGTTGGACGCGCTTCTCACACTACCAGAAAATCCCATCATGCCCTTTACTTACATCTGCTGATGCACTTGCGAATAGAATTTACCACGTGACCCCCTTATTTTTTATCCCCGATCTCTTCTTGCACCAGCCACCGTCTCATGCATGCTTTGCGGCTCTGGCAGAATCGGGGAAAGCGGTTACGGCGTCACCATGGCCTGGATGATGTTCAGGCCATCGAGAATCTCGGCGTCGTCCGGGTCGAGGATGTATTGCATAGCGATGCCAAAGGTGGTGCCGATGATCATCCGGGTGATGAGCTCGGGGGAGTATGCTTGAAGGTTCTCCTGAACGGAACAGTCGCTCACGATGTGAGTGCCGATTACCGCGGCCACATCCTTGAAGAAAGCGCGCATCTCTTCGGTGAAGGAGGGGGACCACATGGCCATGCTGAAAAAGTCCAGGAGCAGCCGGTAGATGGCGGTGTTCTCCCG
>JBAQPK010000074.1:0-4749 GCA_049305715.1 Desulfuromonadaceae bacterium
AGTTTTCCTCATATTTTTTCTTATTGAGATCATTTATTTAGTGTAACCATGAACCAGTTAATTTAAGATTGCTGCAAGCTTAACCTGACAACCGACCTGAATCCCCCATCACACTCCTCACACTTCACTCTCTGACTGTAATCATTACTTCCTGACGGATCATAAGTAAAATATATTGTACTTATCATTATCATATAATTTAATTATGCATTACTGGCGATGGATTTGCGTCAGACATTATGACCACGCTTTACCTAGGTTTAGTAAAACTTGAGATCCACACTGACCAACCAACAGTTATCATTTTAACCCGCCGGCTTGTCCAATATCTCAGCCCAACCCATTTTATATAACGATGTTCTACAGCAATATCTCAGCAACTGTCGCCAACACACAAACCCAAGCTTATAAGTTATATTTATCACATAGATAATATAATAGTATTTTACTTCTCCACTAATCCGAATATATTTAGACGATCCAATGAAAGTAAAGTGCCAAAAAGAGGACCGATTATAAGATTAGGTAAAAAAAACTTTGTGATCAGAGAGTCACCAGACTTTTCTCCGTATCGCTAATCAAAAAAGGAAGTAATCAATCCATTCCGTCGACATCGAATACAAGCGTGTTCTTGTATAACTAAGAACTACAAAGGAGGGGTTAAAATGCGAATCTTTGATCCAATTAAACCTGAGCAGGATCCATCGGGAAAGCTAGCAGAAATGGTGGTTAACACACGGTACGAGGATATTCCGGCTGATGTAATTGACATAGCTAAAAAAGTCATTTTTGACACCAATAGACATAGCTGGATGTATTAATTTTACATATTTAGAGCCTTGACTATAAAAATATATTGGAAAGCGATAACCATAGTTTAATCGAAACCACAATGAAATAAGGGGTGTCAATTGGGAAGCTTAGTAATCGATTTTAAAAAAGTGCCTATTAGATAAAATGAGGGTCAAGGGGGGGTATACAAAAATGATAACACTGCAAGTCCTGAATGGCTTAGTTTATGGGTCATTGTTATTGATTATGACGTCTGGTCTGGTTTTGATTTACGGCCTGCGGCGAATTGTAAATTTTGCACATGGGTCGCTGTACATGTTGGGCGCTTACGTTGGCTTTACCGTAACCAATTATGCAAATCAGTGGGTTGCATTGGTTGCAGCTGCCATGGTGCTGGCATTGGTCGGTTTTCTTCTTGACCGATACGGTTTACGCTTTTTACAGGATCGTGAACCGCTGACTGCGGTTATTGTCACATTTGGTTTGCTGCTGATTCTTGAGGACGCCGTCCAGAGCATCTGGGGTAAAGAGTATTACACAGTGGACGCACCTGCGATACTGAGTGGTTCAATCCCACTGTTAGGCGTCTCGTTTCCGGTGTATCGCCTGATCATTATCATTGCAGGTACCGTGATAACCGGAGGACTGATTTTTTGGCTGCGTTTCACCCGAATGGGGTTGTTCATCCGAGCAGCGAGCACCGACCCGGTGACCACGGCCATGCAGGGTGTCAACACCGACCGGATCAGCGGCGGAGTTGTGGCTCTCGGAGCCGCCCTGGCCGGAATAGCTGGAGTCATTGCCTCTCCGTTCCTGTCGCTCTCGCCGACCATGGGTGGCGACATTATCATCGATTCGTTCGTAGTAATTGTCATTGGCGGGTTGGGCAGTTTTGGAGGCGCCTTCATTGCCGCCATGATTTTGGGTCAGGTTCAGACCCTCGGTTCGGTCTATCTACCTGAGTTTGCCTCCGTCCTCCCCTTTATTTTGATGCTATTCGTTTTGATAACTAAACCCTCCGGCATTGCGGGGAGTCGCGTATGAGAGATTCTAAAAATATAATAAAAATGATCCTTGTTGCCGTTGTTGTAGTAGCTGTAGGTTTCTGTGCACCGCTTTTGATAAGCTCGGACACAGTTCTTTCACTGATGACCCAGGCAATAGTCTACGCCATGGCGACACTTGGCGTGGGCTTTCTCATGCACCAGAACGGTCAAGTTTCATTCGGCCACGCCGCTTTCTACGGCCTCAGCGGCTACGGCATAGTTATCTGCTCCAAGTACCTGGGACTAAACACGGGGCCTGCGATCTTGGTGGTAATCTGCTTTACCGGCCTATTTGCATTCGGGATAGGGTTGGTAATTGTCCGTACTCCCGGAGTTGCGTTCTCCATGATTACGCTCGCCATCGGACAAGTCTTTTTCCTGTTAATGGCAAAGGCACGGGGCTTCAGCGGTGGTGCGGACGGGCTAGTTGTTGAACAGTCAGCAACGATCTTCGGTCTCAGTTCGGAGCTCTTCGCAAAACCTAAAAGCATGTTTGTCATCTGCTGGTTGGTACTGGTATTCGTCATGTTTATTCTGTATCGCATCAGCAAGTCCCGCTTTGGGACGCTGACGATAGCCATTAGGGAAAATGAGGAACGGGCTCGGTTCATTGGTTTTACAACCGTGGTGCCTCGGGCCGTCATTTATTCCATTTCAGCAATGGTATGCACCGTCGCCGGCGCCTTGTCCAGTGTCAACACGGCATTCATTTCTCCTGACAGCCTCCACTTTGGCCTTTCAGGATCGTTTATGACATCAGCGGTTATTGGAGGCCCATCCATGCTAATGGGCACAGTGTCTGGCGCTGTCTTTTACTTCCTGCTCAAAGACGTGATTAGTGAATTGACGACCCATTGGATGGCGATAGTCGGCGTCTGTTTGATCGCGGTAATTGTGTACTGGCCGGAAGGATTCTCCGGCGGTTTGTCGCGTGTCACAGAAAAGGTTAAAGCACTCACGGGGAGGAGTTGAAATGAAAGAAGAGTACGCGTTGCAAGTGGAAAACATAACAGTTCGCTACGGGGGTGTCATTGCAGTCAACGGATTATCTTTTAATTTAAAACGTGGTGAAATACGAGGGCTTATCGGACCAAACGGTGCGGGAAAATCCACCGTTATTGATGCCATTTCCGGACGACGGGCTTCAACAGGGAGAGTACAGCTGGAAGGGCGCGACATTTCCACGTTGAATGTTATCCAAAGGCGCCGGGGCGGTTTATCTCGATCTTTCCAGCGGACGAGTGTATTCCCGTCAATGCGAGTTCGGGAACAGCTCGAACTTGCCGCATCGAGAATTAAAGATTGCAATGTAGACGAATTGTTAATTGAATTTGGTCTGGAAAAGCTTCAGGACAGGATTTGCAGCGAAATCGGTTACGGAGATCAGCGTCGTCTTGACCTGTCGCTTGCTTTCATTGGGAAGCCAAGGGTGCTGCTTCTGGATGAACCGATGGCCGGACTCTCCGTTGAGGAATCATGGCGTCTTGCGGAACATTTACAGAGCCTTACCCGTAACTGGGGAGTCTCGTTGCTATTAGTTGAGCATGACATGGAAATCGTTTTCGGAATTTCAGACGTTGTCACCGTTCTTGAAAGCGGGAAAAAAATTGCTGAAGATAAACCTGAAGTCGTACGGGCTGACCCGCACGTCCGAGCGGCTTATCTTGGGAGTGCCGCATGAGCCATTTACTTAAATTAGAAGGAGTGCACGCTCACTATGGTGAGGCTAAGGTTCTTCACGGAGTTAATCTGACCGTGCAGCAATGTAGTAGTGTCGCGCTTGTTGGTCGGAACGGAGTCGGCAAGACCACGGTTGTCAACACTATTTTCGGTGTTGCCTCCGTCCGTCAAGGTGAAGTCTGGCTGGCTGGTAAAAAACAGGGACGACTCCATCATTATACCGCAGCTCGTCTGGGTATTTCACTTGTCCCTCAGGGACGTATGATCGTTCCCAATTTAACCATTGAAGAAAACCTCTTGCTCGGATCGGCTGTAGGTCGTACAGGCAAGTGGAATCTTGACGAAATCTACAAATTATTTCCGATTCTCAAGGAAAGGGCTCAAACACCCGGTACCGCTCTCTCGGGAGGGCAACAACAGATGCTGGCTATTGGACGTGCTCTCATGGCTAACCCGTCGTTGTTGATTCTGGATGAACCGAGCGAAGGCCTTGCACCTGTTATTGTTGATCAGCTTGCGGATATATTCAACGGAGTCATCCAGGACGGTACCTCCGTGCTCCTTATCGAACAGAACCTGACGCTCATCGCCAGGGTGGCGAGGGAGTACCACGTGTTGTCCAAGGGACTAGTTGTGGAGAGTGGGTCAATGGAAGGGCAAAACGTTCAGGATCTTCATCGTCATATTATGGTTTAACGGATCGTATTTATTTTATCCGCGTGCCATCTGTATTCCAGCGGAGAATACTTTATCGAGGCGCCCTAGCATCACCTGCTTTGGGCTAAATGGGTCGGAGTATCCGATTTATACACACAAAACGTAAGGAGGTTCAGCATGAACAAGAAGAAAATTAGTTTTACTGTTTTAATGGTCGCAACCACTGTGATGACATGGTGTGGGTTTACTTTTGCAGCAGATAAGGAACCGGTTAAAATCGGCTTAGTCACCTCAATTTCGGGTCCATTTTCACCATATGGTGTGGAAATACAGCGAGCCATACTGTTTGCCGTGAAGCAGGCCAATCAGGAAGGCGGCGTAGATGGTCGAAAAGTTGAGGTTATGCAGGCCGACGATGAGAGCACCCCGGAGGGGGCGCGGCGTGGTGCGGAAAAGGTTTCCCGTGCAGGACATAACCTGATTATTGGTCCAATCTCAACCCCTATGTCACTGTCAATTGCGCAAAAACTCGAGAGTTGGGATGCTCTCTACATTGCCGTCACCGCAAAATCCG
>JBAQPK010000075.1:0-1697 GCA_049305715.1 Desulfuromonadaceae bacterium
ACCGTGGAGCGTCCCACTTCTACCTCAACAGGCTTCTGAGGACCTGAAGCTTCGATAGCGTTCATGATGAGATTCAATATGACTTTCTGAATTTCGCTTTCATCCATACAAACAATTTCAGCTGTTCCTGTAACGATAATCACATTACCCACAACCAACTGTGCCGTCCTCTCTGCAAGATCAAGCACATCTACCGGTTGTTTGTTGATACTTCCCTGTTTGCCCAGGTTTTTCAACTGTTTGATCAGCTTCTGCATCTTTTCCACGGTGTTTCCCAGCGACATAAGCATATCACTTTGAAAATCAGGATTATGTATATGTCTGGTTGAATTTTCTACAATCAGTGACAGGTTTGACACCAGATTTTTCAGATCGTGTACAACAAAAGTTGCAACATTTCCGATTGCCTCTATTTCACGGGCCTGAGTAATCTGCTCGGACAATCTTTGATGCAAGATGGCCATGGAGGCCTGACTGGCAATAGTTTTCATCAGGTCAAAATCTTCATAAATATAAACTTCCTTGTTATCAACCGGTTGCCCCAGCACGATAAATCCCTCCAGGCGGTCATTACCAAAGAGCGGCACTACAAATGAAATATGGTTTTCCCTAAAGAACCGCACATCTTCAGCAGCAATTTCAATGTTTGCTTCAGCAAGACTGACAACCCAGGCACGCGCCGCCATGAAGCCAATCAATGAATTATTTGCCGATATAACCTCTTCATGCAACTCCATGACATGTTCCGCAAGCACACAGTAGCAGCTGCGGTTTTCTTCAAAGAGATACAAAGCCGCTCCGGTAATTCCGAATATATCGCAATACTCTGAAAGTATATGCTGCAAGAGTTCAGCCCCTGAACGTGATGAGGAAAGCTGTCCGGTAAAACGGAGCCACTGAGTTCGGTAGTCATGCTTATTCTGAAAAAAGTTCTTGTGCAGAGACACCTTGACTTCCCGCCTGAAGCGCTCGGAAAGCAGCAATAACAAGAGAGCGATCCCCAACAAGAAAGCCACTAAGGCGGTTACGGCACGGGGGAAATGAATGTCGGAATACTGCATTCCTTCTCCCATAAGGCCCAGCAAGATCAGGTACAGTCCGACAGCCGACAGAACAAACGATTTAAAAGCAACCTGACGAGATATCTGGATGCGGACTTTGCTGCGATAGCATGCAAACGAATAGGCCATCAGCGCTGCAGCGACCAGATACATAAAGGAACGCAAGGGGAGATAATTCATGTTCAAAGAACGGTATAATAGCGCCTGACTGAAGTAGAAGAGCTGTACTGTCAGTATGGTGCCGAGGCCAACGACTTCAAACTTGACACCCCAAAGCGCATCTGAGGAAGCATTGGCAAGTGTATTTTCAAAGTTCACCAGCGCGAATACCAGGTACGCCATGATAGCGATATAAAAGAAGAAACCGGCGTTGCCAAGAAATATAATCCGTTCATCGGGAAAATCGGGGGCATAGAAAAAAGCGCTTTGGGGTAATATTTGGGGTAGCACTGCCAACAGGAGAGAAGAAGCAATTACCAATTTGAGCACAACACCGATCTTCCAGGGTCCGGTCTTTCGGGCGTATGTAAGACTACAAAGAATCCAGAAAACGGGAAGAAAAGACTCGGTATGTAATACACAACTCTTCCAAAAGAAGGAATTTGAGGGCATGACAAGAGACAACAGATCAAACAG
>JBAQPK010000076.1:0-1608 GCA_049305715.1 Desulfuromonadaceae bacterium
ACCGCGCCTTATTTTGAATCGCTGGATAGTCCCACTGGACCGGCACATCGATTTCATGACGCTCCATACGGGGATGAAGTTTGTGATCCCCTTTGACATGCTGGTGGTATTCGCCACCAATCTCAATCCGTCGGAACTGCTGGATGAAGCCTTTCTGCGGAGAATCAGGTACAAGATCCAGATTGACCGGCCAAACAGCGATGAATTCCGGCAGATTTTCAAAGCGGTCTGCGTCGCCAACGGCATCGACTTCGTGCAGGAAGTGTATGACTATCTGGTCGGAGAGTGCTATCAGAAGTACGGTATGGAACGAAACGCCTGCCACCCGCGTGATCTGATTGATCATATTGTGGTCGATGCGCGCTACTACAAGAAGCCGGCACTGCTCACCAGAGAGAACATGGCCATGGCCTGCGAAAATTACTTTGTGACCACGTGAGGCGATCATAGCAATCCGCCCCTGAATACCAAAGGAGGGGAGGGCAATGATGTTACTGTCGCTAATAACGATTTAATGTCAGGAATAGTTCAGGATTCTTTCTGCACGGTATGGGAGTGAATAGATATTCGCTCCCATATTTTTTGGATTCGGGGGCTGTCTAGTACCAAGGTACAATATAGACAGTTTCTTTTTCCCGCCTACAATTAAGCCAAATGGTGCTGATCCAGAAGCGGGGCTTGCCGTTTAAACAGAAGCGCGGAGTGTACCAAGGTCCAATAGACAGTTGGCACCTTGCCCGGTACACTTGAGAAAAATAAAGTTGTATTAATAGCGATCAGACAATGTAAAACAAAAAAAGGAGGCATGTCATGGCAACCAACACAAGGGTACCTGCAGCAGGCACAGGAAACGAAGTCGTTGGCAAGGTTGTAATCCTCTACGGGACGGTAAAGGCCGTATCACCTGATGGCACTGTCCGCCTTCTCATGCCGAACAGCCCCATATTCGCCAATGATCGCATTATTACGGAAAGCGACGGCAATGTTTCCATCATGTTTGCCGGGACTCCCCCCACCCAGATGGATCTCGGAAGGATGAGTAACGTAATAGTCGATGAAGATGTCTATGCGGGCGGGGCGTCGAGCGTGGCCTCGGATGCCGCGGCGGAAGCCGAGCAGATCCAGAAGGCCCTTATGTCCGGCGACGAGCCGATTGATATTGAGGCACCCGCCGCCGGTGGCGAAGCCGGGGTAGGAGGCGGACATCCGGTGTTTGTCGTCGATGTGGCAGGCGCCGAAGTTACCCCGACAAGCGGGGCAGGGACTATAGGCGTTTCCTATGGAACAACAGGCACGCTTGAAGGTGTATTCACGCAACCTGTCACTCCTGTCAACGAACCACCGATTGCGGTCAACGACGTCGCAGCTGCCAATGACGCCCTGGTAACCGCGGAAGATACTCCACTGACAATTGCCGCCGCCGCCCTGACCGGCAACGACAGCGATCCAGATGGTGATGCTTTCAGCATTACCGGATTTACACAGACGGCCAACGGCAGCCTGGCTCTGAACAGCGACGGCAGCTTCACCTACACGCCGAATGCGAACTACAACGGTCCTGACAGCTTCACCTACACCATCACCGACGCCAACGGCGACACTTCGACC
>JBAQPK010000077.1:0-3713 GCA_049305715.1 Desulfuromonadaceae bacterium
TTGCCGACCCGCTTCTCCAGATTCTGGTAGGCGCGGTGGGCCAGTTCGCCGTTGGTTTCCGGGGCGAGGGCCATGATCGCGTCGGCGACGTTGCGTACATCCTCCATGTCGACGTATGTCTTGTCTCCCCAGGAGCGGGTCGGCATGGTGGTGAGCAGTTTTTCGTGGACGTCGTCCGCCTCCCAGCTGACGCCGTGGGCATGCAGGTGGCCGATGTGGGGCCCGAGCGACATGAAGCGGTTGTAAAGATTGACGTAGTCGCGCTCGACGATCGGAAGGTTCGGCATGGTTGTGCCCGGAATAGCCTCGCACTCGCCCAGTTTCCAGTCCTTCACGCTCCGCTGGGCGATTTCGCCCGGCGTATCGTGCAGCAACGGGGTCGCCAGGATGTCCTTGAACGGCACCGGGAAATGCCGCGGCGACAGCTCGCTGACTTTCTTGGCAATGGCGGCGAAGATGTCCCAGTCGGATTTTGATTCCCAGGCCGGATCGACGGCGGCATCCATGCAGTTGACGAACGAGTGCATGTCGGTGGTGTTCAGATCCGATTTCTCGTACCAGGTGGCCGCGGGGAGGACGATGTCCGAATAGAGGGTCGAGGTGTCCATGCGGAAATTCAGGTCCACCACCAGGTCCATCTTGCCGGTGGGGGCCTTTTCGTGCCAGACGATGTCCTTGACCTGCCCCTTGGCCGCCTCCGTGGCGGTGAAGCTGCTGTTGGGCGCGCCGATGACATGCTTGAGGAAGAATTCGTGCCCCTTTGCGCTTGACGAGATGGCGTTCCCGCGCCAGATGAACCAGACCTTGGGTGAATTTCCCTCCCCGTCCGGGTCCTCGATGGCGAAACGGGTTTCGCCGCTTTTCAGCCGCGTGACCAGCCAGGCGCGGATCTCGTCGTCGCTCACAGCTCCGGCCGCCTCGGCCTGCTCCATCAGCCGGATCGGACTTTCGTTGAAATGCGGGGAGAAGGGGAGCCAGCCGAGCCGGACCGCCTTGGCGTTGAAGTCGGCGGTGTGCATCGGCATGTTCTCGCCGGTCTCCGGTTTGAAATAATCGACAAAATTGCGGTCATAGCGCCACTGGTCCGAATGCATGTACCAGAAGCTGGGGGTGTTCTGGAGGCGGGAGGGCTTGATCCAGTCCTGGGCCATGGCGACCGACGTCCAGGGGGCCAGCGGCACCACCTTCTCCTGCCCGACATAATGGCCGAGCCCTCCGCCATTCCGGCCGACGCTGCCGGTCAGGATCAGGGCGGTGATCGCCGCACGGTAGATCAGGTCGTTGTGGTACCAGTGGTTGATGCCGGCGCCGACGATGATCATGTTGCGGCCGCCGCTCTGTTCGCCGTTCACGGCCCATTCGCGGGCGATCGTTATCAGGCTTGCCGCGGCGATGCCGGTGTATTTTTCCTGCCATTTAGGAGTGAACGGCTTGTCGTCCTGATAGTCTTTCGGATAGTCGCCATCCAGTCCGCGCGACACGCCGAACTGGGCCATGAGGAGGTCGAATACGGTGGCGACCGTAACTTCACCATTCACCGTCATGACGCGCCGGACCGGGACATTCCTTCGCACCTCGCCATCAGCCTCGAAGGTGAAGCGGACCGCGCTGGTGGTCTGGCCCAGATTGGTCAGGGTGCAGTCGATATCGCCGCCGTCCACCATGTCAACCATGTCCAGGTTCCAGTTCCCCTCCTGCTTGCTCCAGCGCGAGCCGAGGCTGCCGTGGGGAATGCGGGCGTTTCCTGCGCTGTCGCCGACGCAGAGGGTCCAGTCGGCGTGCTCGATTTCGGAAGCCCGCTCCAGTTCGGAGGCGCGCAGGAACTCCCCCTGCCGCAGTATGCCATCCTTCTCGGTCAGCTTGACGAGGAACGGGAGGTCGGTATATTTGCGCACGTACTCATCGAAAAAGGGGACCTGGCGGTTGGCATAAAACTCGGTCAGGATCACGTGGTTGACCGCCATCCAGAAGGCGCCGTCGTGACCCTGTTCCACCGGCAGCCAGGCGTCGGCAAACTTGCTTGCCATGCTGTAATCGGGGGACATGACCACCACCTTGGCGCCGCGGTATCTGGCCTCGGTCATGAAGTGGGCGTCCGGGGTGCGGGTCATCGGAACGTTTGAGCCGCACAGGACGATGTAGGAGGCGTTATACCAGTCGGCTGACTCGTTGACGTCGGTCTGCTCGCCCCAGACCTGCGGTGATGCCGGCGGCAGGTCGCAGTACCAGTCGTAGAAGCTCATCGCCACGCCGCCGAACAGCTGGAGGAAACGGGTTCCGGCCGCGTAGCTGATCATCGACATGGCCGGAATGGGTGAAAAGCCGATCACCCGGTCCGGGCCATGTTTCTTGGCCGTGTAGAGCGAGGATGCGGCGATCAGCTCGTTCGCTTCGTCCCACGACGCGCGGCGAAAGCCGCCCATGCCGCGCTTGGTGACATAGCTCTCGCGGGACTCGGGGTTCTCGACGATGCTCTTCCACGCCTCGACCGGGTCGTCATGAAGGGCACGGGCCTGACGCCAGAGATCGATCAGCACACCCCGCATATAGGGGTGCTTTACCCGCAGCGGAGAGTAGAGGTACCATGAGAAGCTGATCCCCCGTGGACAGCCGCGCGGCTCGTGGTTGGGGAGGTCGCTGTTGAATTGCGGATAGTCGCTGGCCTGCAGCTCCCAGCCGACGATGCCGTCCTTGACATGCACCATCCAGCTGCAGCCGCCGGTGCAGTTGACGCCGTGGGTACTGCGCACCACCTTGTCGTACTGCCACCGGTTCCGGTAAAACTCCTCCCACCCCCGGTCGCATGGAGTAAGGTCATCCTTGATCCGCTCGTTCGACATTATCTGATCCTCCTCTTGTAGAGAGTCAATCCAAGTAGTAACAGTACAAAAAGGGCACCGCCCGCAAGGAGCAAGGAAACCCGAGCACCGCTCCCCTTCTGAACGGCCGAGCCCTTAAACAGGGCCAGCAGCGCGGTGATCTCGTCGTCGGTCAGCGGCCTGTCGGCATAAACTTTCTTCATGGTCGGAAACTTGAGCGATGTAAGTGCACCCTTCATTCCCGTATCCCCCATCTTCTGGTAGGATTCCTTCAGATCGGCACTGGAAAGGCTACCCCCCGCAATGCCCGGATAGGTAAAGGGGTGACAGGAAATGCAGGGCGCACCCCCTTTGGCCAGACGCGTTTTTCCCGTGAAGAGCGCCTTTCCCGTTGCTATCAGCTCCGGCGTCACCACCGCTGCCATCTGTTCGCCAGCCGGCGGAATCGCTGCAGCCGTGCCGGCGCCACCTGCTCCCGCAAGATAGGTGATGATCTTCAGGGTATCTTCATGGCCGATACCCAGGTTCGGCATCTCGTAGCCGTATTTCTTGACCAGTTCGGCATGGATCGGGTCTTTGCTCGCCGTCAGCTTGTCCGGTTCCATGATGATCGATTCAAGCCACTCATGGGACCGCTTGGCGACCACCCCCTTCAGGTCGGGCCCCCCCCCGTCGCCGCCGCCGATGGTATGGCAACCGCTGCATTGCTTGTCGAACAGATCCTTGCCCTGATCTGCCCGGGCAGGGAGGCTGCTTGCCAATAGAATCACCAGCGTGGTGAAACAGATCAAAAACCTGCCTGAATGTGCCATACGTTTCCCCTTCCGTGACCTTGGAGTGAGACTCTGTTTGCAGGGAGTCGCTTTTTCTATTTGAGTTTACCAAGCAAAGCAC
>JBAQPK010000078.1:0-9206 GCA_049305715.1 Desulfuromonadaceae bacterium
CACCAGGAACAACAGCTACACCCGGCAGAACGCCGTGGATCCGAAACAGATGGGATTTTGTTTTGAGGAGGATGCCGCATGAACCGACATCGACGCGGGGAATTGATCACCGATCCACAGAAAGCCGTTGAAGAGATCCAGACAGGACACGCGCTGATGCACAATACCTGTGTCCTGGCCGCCCCCCAGCTCCGCACCTGGCCGGTCGGCAAGCTGCTCGCGGCGGTGCAGTACAAACAGCTCTATACCGTGGTGGCGCTGAACGTATGATCTCGGTCGTGGTTAAAAGCGCCGTGGCCATGGGAAAACATCCGTACGATGTTATTAATTTTCTGGCTGCCCAGCTTCCGCGGGAAAAGCGCAAAGAATTTTGTGAGAGCCTCCGGAGCGCATTGCTGGCGATTAGCCATACTCTGCCCTGGAGTTTTTGAAATTTAACGATCAAGCACAGCGGCGGAACGAAGTGGAGTCCGCTACTGCGGGAGTTAGGCCCTCCCCCTACTTGACAACCCCACCCGAAAAGAGTAGAAGGGGCGAAATCAGCCATACCCCCAAAACTTTCTCGCATCACCCCTACATCCCCTATCAAACCGAATCAAACGAACGCGCCCCCCGGCGCGTTTTTCGTTATTGTCCCCCCATTGCAGCACCCGAACACCGATAACCCAGAGGCCGCTGACGGCAGTCTCCGTGGTCCTGCCCGAGCCCGCATACGACAGGGGGCGAATCTGCCCCCAAACACCAGACCCCCGAGGCATCACAAGCCTCGGGGGTCGAATACCAGGGAGAATGACATGGCCGAATTTCTGCCGGCATACACAAAAACCAACGCCACCGAAGGCGGCTACGCCAATAACCCGGCCGATGCCGGTGGCGAGACCTACAAGGGCATCGCCCGCAAGATGCACCCAAAATGGCCCGGCTGGAAATACGTCGACGGCGTCAAGGCGCTGGCAACCGCACAGCCGGCATACGGCACCGGATCATATTACTCCTGGGCCAAATACCTGAACGGCAAACTGACCGCCCTGCCGCAACTTCAGGCCGCCGTGTCCAGCTTCTACAAAACCAACTTCTGGGACGCCAACCGCCTGGGGGAGATCACCAGCCAGGACGTGTCCGAATGGGTCTATGACCACGCTGTCAACGCCGGGGCACGCGGTGTGATGTGGATCCAGCTGGCCGCCACCGTCAAACCGGATGGTGAACTGGGCCGGGTTTCGATTGCCGCCATCAACGCCGCCGATCCGGTAGAGCTGCTGAACCGGGCCGAGGATATCGCCGGGGCGTACCGCCTGGACCGGGCCGCTGCCAAACCTTCACAAATCCAGTTTCTGACATCCTGGCTTGACCGGGACGGGCAACCGGCATCGATCATCGCCATGGTCAAAAAGGCCGCCAGTGACGGCCTGCTGGATGCCACCGAAGTTGCAACGCTCAAGACGGCCATGGCCGCAATCTCGTAAAGGAGAGTCACATGAACAACAAAAATGCAGTAGCGGCAACGCTGGCTATCACGGCCATGCTCGGATTCCTGGTGATGTTCTCGGTACTGGGCTTTGCCCCGGTTCCCCCGGAGAACAAGGATTTTTTCAATATGGGCTTTATCGCCCTGATCGGATTCGTCGGTACCGCCTTCGGTTATTACCTCGGTTCGTCCCTGGGGAGCGCCCAGAAAAACGAGCTGCTTACACAAGGGCTCTCCCCTGATAAGGACCCTCTGGGGCCTAAAGGGAGCGGGGAGGGGTTGTCTACCGCCGGTTACGTCCGCCTGCCGCTCCTGTTCCTCCTGCTGGCTTTCGCCTGCCTGATAGCACTCACCGGCGGCTGCGCCACTACCGGGCAATCAACCGCCCACGTTGACTCGCCGCTGCAGACCGCCGGTAAATCGCTGCTGGCGGTCAAAAGCGGCATCGTTACCGCCGCCACCGCGACCGCCTCCCTCTGCCAGCTCGGCACGATCGGCGCGGAGAAATGCACCCAGGCGAAGAACGCCTACGCCGCTGCCAAACCTGCCTATGACCTCGCCCTGGAGAGCTATCTGCTGATGTCTACCGGCGGAGGTGACCCCGCCGATTTTGGCCCGGCGCTGCTACGGGTTCAAAATCTCGCTGCGAGTCTCCTTCTGATCACCGGCGGTGCGCAATGACCCCCGGCGCTATGGCCCAGTTGTTGATTATCCTGGCACCGCTCCTGAAGGAAGGGATCATCGAAGGCAATAAGCTGATCACCACATTTCGCGCCGATCTCAGCGCCGACGAACTGCGCACGGCCCTGCAAGCATCATGCTCCGCCACCTGGCCCGAGCTGGACTTCAGCCCACGTGGATGAGATCGACCTCGCTCAGCCGACGGGTGATGCCTGGCTGGCCGAGTGCCTGAGAACGCAATTGGCAAAAACCGCCCCCCTCCCAACCTCCCCCCGCTGGGGGGAGGAGCTTGGTCCCCTCACCCAGCGGGGGAGGGTTAGGGAGGGGGAGGTTGACTGTATCGACTGCGACAACCCGATCCCGCCAGCCAGACTGGCCGTACAACCGAACGCTGAACGCTGTGTGCAATGTCAAACTGATTTCGAAACCCGGAGGCACATGTGAGTCCTGAACAAATCGCGGCACTAACGGCAATCTCGACAATACTGGCCAAGGTCGGCACCTGGCCGATCGGATCCATAGTTGCCGCCATAGTATTCGGCCCCTGGCTCATGATGGGATTCATTGCCCGTGGCATGGAAAAACGCCACGAAGCCGCCATCCAGATGTACACGGAAAACGTCAAGCTGGTGGTCAACTACGAGAAGATCGCCGAAGGGCTGCAGAGCATCATCGTCCTGTCTACCCAGAAGATGACCGAGGTCAAAGACCGCGTCGACAACAATCTCTTCTGCCCGATGATGCGCAAAGACCAAAAGGTGGAGAAACAGCCATGAGCCTGGAACGTGCCGCCATGAAGGGAGAGCTGGCCGAAATGAAGCTGCAGGCCGAAAGCCTCCGTAATCTGATCAAGGGAACATCCGAGGGGATCCGCGTGAAGCTGAACACGACCCGGATCCTGCCCGACGATCTTGATATCCCGGTTATCGATGCGCAGATGGACCAGCTGAAGACATCCTGGGCGGAGTTGATTTCCCTCAAGTCCCATATTGCTGAATACGAGCGGGCGCTCGCCTGATGGCCGAGAAAGGAAAGCGCATAACCCTGGAGCCGGTGGCCCGTCAAATGTTTGTTGACGGCAAATCCCTGGTCGATATCGAGGCTGAGCTCGGCGTATCCCGGCAGTCCATATCCGACTGGAAAGGGCGCACCAAGAAACCGGGTGATGATAAGGATGAGTGGGACAAGGCCCGGGAGACCAAGACGTCATCCGCCTTGAGGCTTTCTGCCATTTTTGAGCGTGAGTTGGCTCATGTAGAGACGCGCCAGCCCGGTTCGATCGAACAAGCGAGCCTGAACGCCCTGAACCAATTAGGTGCAATGGTGCTCAAGTTCAAAGCCCTTGAGAACACCGGTGCCAGCTATGACAAAGGCAAGGTGTTTCTGGAGAACCTGCAGTGGATTATTGCCTACCTGCGGGAAAACGATCCGGAAGGATTGAAGACGCTGGCGGCTGATTTCGATGCGATGACGATGCAGTTCAAAGCGGAGCTTCTGAATGGCAATGCGTAAAAAACAAAACCTGTCAGAGCTGCAGTTCGACGATTACGTCTCCGCGCTCCGCAAGCAGATCGCCGACAGCGTCTCGCCCTTTGAGGGGGACACCCCGGCCAAGAAGCGGGAGCGTATCGAGCGCTGCAATGATCCGCTTGAATTCATGCGCACCTATCTGCCGCACTACTTCCCGTCCGAACCGGCTACATGTCATGCCGAATGGTGCGAGATCGCCGATAAACCGGGGCTCAACCTAATCGGCGCACCCCGCGATCATGCCAAGACTACCGTCATCACCTTCGGCCTGCGCGTCTATCGCATCGCCAAGAAGCTGCGCAAATACATCATGCTCGGCTCCAACATTCATGACCAGGCCAAGCGCTTCAGCGTCTCGATCAAGATCGAGCTGGAGGATAACCCCCGCCTGCGCCACGATTACCCCGATGTGGTCGGTAAAACCAAGACCTGGTCGGACGATCTGTTTGTCACCAAGGGGGGCACGATGGTCGAGGCCCTCGGGCGCGGCGACCAGTGGCGCGGCAAGAAGTTCGGCCCCTACCGCCCCGACGATATCGGCCTTGACGATCTGGAGGATAACTCCACGGTCAAGAGTCCGACCGTTACCAAGGCGATCATAGAATTTATCCAGGGCGAGGTGCTCGGCTGCATAGAGGGCGATTGCTCGGCCACCATGGTCGGTAACGTATTCCACGGCAAGAGCGCGCTGTCGCAGCTGATCGCCATGGAGGATGAAGAGACCGGCGAGAAGCTCTACAACGCCAAGGTCTACGATGCGATCGTTGACGAGGAAGCACATATCACCCTCTGGCCGTCACGCTGGCCCTGGGCAAAGCTGATGCGCCGCAAGAGCCTGATCACGACGCGGATCTTCAACAAGGAGTATCGCAACAAATCGACCGAAGAGGATTCACCCTTCCCGGAAGAAACCGCGACCTACCACAGCCGCATTGAAGTGATGAACCGCAAGCTGCTCTTTGCCACCGCCGTTGACCCTTCCGCGACCGCCACTAGCGGCAGCGACTTCCGTGCCGTGGTCACCTGGGCATTGGATAAAGAGGCGATGACGTTCTTTTGCATGCATGCCTGGATCAAGCGCCGCTCCATCGGCGAGATGTTCGCCGCCGCCTATGCCCAGAATGAGCAATACCCTGGGAGAGTGCCGATCGAGGAGAACATGCTGAAGGATTTCCTCCATGAGGCGATCCAGAACTATGCCAAGCAGGTCGGCTACTATCTCCCCTGGGCTCCTATTCATCATTCGACCGACAAGGTCGACGGCAGGATCATCGGCACCTGCGAGTATCTCTGGGAGCACAAGAAGATGCAGTTCGAGAAGCGTCACTCCGACCAGAAGACCCTGGTCGAGCAGTTTGTCTACATCCGGAACAATACGGTCCACGATGACGGCCCGGATGCCTCGGAGATGGCGATCAGCTTCCTGCAGAAAGGTTCTGGATTTCGCGTGACCGATTGCTATCCCGAATTTACGGAGTGTTCAGCATGAGCTGGTGGAAACCGTTCGCCAAAACCAGACCCGATGTCCGCCCCGGCCAGGAATCCCTGCCCGAGGATAACATCAACGGCATCATCGGCAAGCTGGCCGGGTTCTATAACTTCACCGCCGCCCCGTTCGACCTGGAAGCGCTGCGCGTGCTGGAACTGCTCGGCATGCTCAATCCGGATGTCTCCCAGGCGCTCTCCATCTGGGTGAACCTGGGCAATACCGGCCACGAGATCACTGTCGACGGGCGTAATCCGGAAGCGATCCTGCAGCGGCTGAATTACCTGGCGTCCACGGTCTACCAGACCGGCGGCGGCGTGGATGGCCTGGTCAACCACTTCCTGCGCCAGATTCCTCTCATGGGCGCCCTCTCCGCCGAATGGGTGGTTGCCGACAACATCGCCAACGGCCTGACCGACTGCGTAACCGTCCCGGTCAAGCGGATCCGCTGGCAGCGGGTGAACGGCGTCCTCACCCCGTTCCAGCTGACCAACGCCATCACCTTCGGCGGCACCGGCTCCATCCAGCTCAACCCGGTCACCTACAGCTACATGCCGCTGATGACCAACGATGGCTCCCCCTACGCGATCCCGCCGTTTCTCGGCGCCCTGAAGAATATTGAGGTGCAGCTGGACGCGACGGACAACATCGGCAGCATCATCCGCAAGATGGGGCTCTTGGGGTTCATGGACGTGAGCATGGACGTCCCGGACGCCAAACCGGGGGAGAGCGACGAGGCCTACCGCAATCGTCTCACCAAGCGGCTCCAGGATTATGCCAAGGCCTACAAAGGCAATCTCTCCAAGGGCGTCGCGGTCCACTACAAGGATCAGGAGATCAAGCACAACGCCACCAACGCCGGGGCTGCAGGCGGAGCCAAGGCGGTGTGGGAGATGAACGAGGAGCAGATCTTCTCCGCCCTCGATATCCCTCCCTCCATGTGCGGCCGCTCGTACAGCTCGACCGAGACCTATGCCGAGGTGGACTTCGAGCGCCTGGGCACCAAGCTGATCAACGGTCGCCGCATGATCAAGCGCTTCCTCGAAAAAGGTTACACCCTGGACCTGCTGCTACGCGGTATCGATGCCAAGGTGAGCGTGAGCTTCAACGAGCACAGCGCCTTCAAGCAGAAAGAGAAGGCCGAAGCCGAAGGGCAGCGGATCAAGAATATTTTGGCGAAGCGTGACGGCGGCATGATCAACGATGACGAAGCGGCTCAGGAGCTGGGGTATGAGAAGGCCACCGGGCGCAAGCCGGGAGACGTGCCGCCGGACGGGTTCTTTGGTTCGGCAGGATCGAGGTTCGAGGTTCGAGGTTCGAGGCAAAACACCAGGTTCACATTCAACCGCCAGGCAGGCCGCTATGAATTCAAGCCGGAGGTTATCCGCCTGGAAACGCCTGCCGATGACCGCAACGATCAGAATTACATGACCGCGCTGCAGGCGGTATTGGAAGGGCCGGAGCAGGCGGCGATCGCCAGGGCCATCGCCAAGGCCGAAGCCGTCGCCGGAGAAAAGACCACGGCCAAGCAATTCGCAATATTCGTCTATACCGCCTTTGCCGACACGCTCCGCGCCGAGATAGCCAAGACGGGAATCATGAAGGTCTGCAAGCAATTCACCGGCAACGAATGGCAGCGCTGGCGGTACGAGGATAAGAACCATCTTACTGTAGGGGCGTGGGTTCACCCCGCCCGCCTTTCGGTGGCAATCGCAACAAGGGCGGGCCAAGGCCACGCCCCTACACGGCTCGAAGGCATCGACATCGGCCTGGTGGACCGCAACGCGATCAAATACATCACCAACGTCGAAGAGTTTTATTTCGGTACCGGTAACTACCTGGCCAAGCATCCCAAACAGGGCAACAAGTTCATTTCCTGGTTGCAGAACGAATACATCGAAAAAGGGTTAAGCATCCGTGATGAAGCAACCTGGGCGGAGTTTAAAACAAATTTCAAGGGGCTGGTTCGAGTCACCAGTTACCAGAAAATAGAGACGATCGTCTCTACCACGATGGGCCGCATCCAGAACATGGGTCAGACCATGAGCCTCTACGAGGCGGGCATGAAGCGCTACGCCATTGTGGGACCATCGACCTATCCGATCTGCGAGCACTGCCTCGCCATGTTGGGGCGGATCTTCGAGGTCAAGGTAGCGGCCGAGCGTTTGGCCAAGATCCTCGAAAAAGGGACTGAGACGGACGGGGATGGAGACTTGATTCTCCCCCCCTTCCTCTCCAGCAAATACACGGCGGCCCAGATAGACAAGTCGGAAATGAGCGACGCCGAGCTGCAGGCGGCCGGGTTCGAGACCCCGCCGTATCATCCGAAATGCCGACATCGGAAAGCGGCGGTGGATTGAAAAAGGCAAAATTGCCCTTAGAGCCTCTGTGAGGCGTGAGCGGCGAAAAGTGGGGCAAGGATACGCCAAAGGGTCTGATACCCGGTTTATAAACTAAATTAGAGCGGTTCACGGGCTGATTACAGAGTTACGAGGGAGGCGGAAAATGAAGAAAAGTTTTGAAGTCATCAAGGAGGGTTTCGCGAAGGCGCGTTTCGGCAGTCAGTTTTCCGGGGGGATTATCCCAGGGATAGCCGAACCGCTGAAATTTGCCGCCGTGGAGAATAACGGCGGTCTCGACCCGGCTGAATATTTTGTCACCAACTGCCGCCTCCTCTCGATGGCCGTCACGCCGTACCGCAAGTTCGACTTCACCAGGGACGGCGTCCTGAAGGCAGCGGTGCCGCTGTTCGAGGGTTTGACCCTCTATGCCAACCACGATGCCGACGTCAACGACTGGAAGGGGCTGATTCAGGAGCCGGTCTGGGATGCCGCCAATACTCCCAACGGCATCAACGCCAAGGCCGTGCTGGACAGGACCATCGACCCGAAGCTCGCCCGTGGTGTCGAGACCAAGGCGCTCCGTTCGTTCAGCGTCACGATCTGGTTTAACTACGAGAAGAGCCACCCGGATCTCCCCGGCTTCTATGACCGCCTCGGCGAGATGGTCGACGGCGAGATGGTGCGCTTCGTCGTTACCGAGATCACCAACGCCGGAGAGGTCTCCGTCGTCTGGGAGGGTGAGGATCCCTTTGCAAAATCATTCGAAGCCGGCGGCGGCCAGGAAACCCCGCCCGGCCAAACTCAGCACACACAAACAGGAGGTGAAGGCATGAAGGTATCACAGAAACTGGCCGTATTACTGGCCCTGACAGCAGGCGCGGAACTCGATGAGGCGGGGTTCGATGCCGCCGTATCCGGAAAGATCGAGGCGCTGCAGGCCGATATTACCGCGCTGAAAGCGGATGCTGCGATCGGCGTCCAGACCCTGAAGGAAACGCGGGAACAAGCGGTCACGCTCTACAAGGCCGCCAAGGGGGAAAAGAGCGTCGAGACCTTCATCTCCGGCGTGATCGAAAAAGCGGACCTGGCGACGGCGCGGGCCTTCGTCCAGGAATACCAGCTGGCCGTTGACGAAAGCATCCCGCTGGCCTGCCCGAAATGCGGCGAGAAGTTGTCGCGGCGATCGTCGGTACCGGAGGATGAAAAAGGCTTCAAGGCCGATGGCAAACGGGTTGAGGATTACAAGCTATAAGGGCAAATCCCCCTCAATTAGGGGGGATTTGGTTTTGACTATTCAACCAACCAAACAAAAAGAACAGGAGGTAGCACATGTGGACAGTCGGATTTAGAGGAATAGGGGCTTTGATCGCAACGTTTCTGGCTGCAGTAGGGATAGTCGCCGCCGACAAGGGCAAGGTTTGCAAGCCGAGCGCCAACGGCACGGTGGATGTGTGCGCGGCCGAGGATAATTTTAATGGCGTCATCGACACTGTTGATCTGGACGGCAGGATGAACGCGGTAGGTGTGCAGGTCAGGGGATACGTCGAAGATTTGCCCTATACCGGAGCTCCGAACGTCGGGCTCCAGGAACTCGTAGCCAACGGAGCCGGCGGCGTTAAGCCACCCGCAGCCGCCGTGGCGGCAGCACTGGCCACCGGAGTGGTTGCCAACAACAACGCCCTGACCTTTACCGCCAAAC
>JBAQPK010000079.1:0-3121 GCA_049305715.1 Desulfuromonadaceae bacterium
GCCGTCTTCCTCATGATCCCCCTGAACCTGGCCAATATTATTACCTTGGCCGCCATGCACTACCTTGAAATCGGGCTTAATGTCAACACCCTGCCCATCGTCTCGGTGGGCGTGGGGGTCGGGATCGATTATGGGATATATTTACTCTCCCGTTTTTGTGAGGAGTTTCAAATCAGCGGCGCATATTCTTTGGCTGTTGCCAATCGGGCCATACGGACGACCGGCAAAGCGATCTTTTTCACGGCGACGACGATGGTGGTGGGCGTGCTCTTCTGGTACTTCTTTTCCAGTATGAAATTCCAGGCGGAGATGGGGCTGCTCCTGGCCATCATCATGTTTCTCAACATGCTGGGAGCGATGGTTATTCTCCCCATGCTGCTGTATATTTTCAAACCCAAATTTTTGGGAAAGGCCACCGTGCGTGCATAGGCCCGCTGAGCAGGGAAAACGTGACTGTTGTTTCCTGACAGGGCCTTAATATCAAGAAAAGGGGAGGCAAGGAGGACTGCATGAAGGTTAATTATGTCGGCGAGCAAGTGGAGGTTGTTTTTTTCTTTTCATTAAAGAGAGAAGGAGGGTTGCAATGAAAGCTGAGTTCTGGTTAACAAAAAAATGGCTTTTAATTTTTTCTATTTTATTCCTGAGCGTTATGGAGGCAAAGGCGGAAGTCCAGCTCAGCGAGGCGCTCTCGGTAACCGGCTATCTGAGGCACGAGCTGGCGGTCCATACCGGGAAAATGAATCCTAACAACACCGTGTTAGGGCAGCAGGACAATAATCCGTTCAACCTGTCCCGCTCTTTTTTCCAGACGGAGTGGACTTACCTGCCCAATGACACCTTCAAGCTCTTTTCCAAGGTGAAGCTGATCTCCGATCAGACGCAGGGGTTGGATAATAATCTCCTCGACTACAATGCCTTTCCCCTGGCCACGGCGCGGTACGGCGGCTATTTGCGGGCCACGAACGACCGTGAATTCAACGCCGAGATGCCGGAACTGTATGCCGATGTAAGTCTTGGCAATCTTTGGCTCCGGGTGGGCAAGCAGCAGATTGTCTGGGGTGAAATGGTCTCGGCGCGGATTCTGGACGTCATCAATCCTCTGGATTGGAGTTGGCACTTCCAGCTCGAGCCGGAAGAATTTGAGAATATCAGAGTACCTCAATGGGCGTTGCGGGCCAGATATAATTTTGCCCAGGTGACGGGCGCCCTGCAGTGCCTGTGCGACCTTTACCTGGAGGGATTTCTGAATCCGGGCGATATCTCGCCCACCATCTACCCGGCGCCCGGTTCTCCCTTCAATCTTAAACCCCCTGTGCCGGGGATCTTCAAAGTCCAGGGACAGGAACACCGGAATGATCAGGAGTTCGGTTTTCGCCTCGGGGGCAGAATCGGGCAAGTCGCCGCCACCTTGAACTACTTGCATCTTTACAGCGACGCGGGTTTTTTTGAATGGCAAAGCGGCGGCCCCCCTGCCATTCAAGTGACCGACAAGTATCCGAGAACGGAGATGTACGGCGCCTCGCTGAACTATTCGCTTCCCTACCCGATCAATATCACGATGACCTACGAAGGCATCTACAGCCCCGAGGAGCCTTATTATGACAGGACGGCGGCGGTCACTCAACCCCGCATCAGCTACAACAGAACCCTGCGGCATGCGATCCGGTTTGACCGGAGCACCTTTGTTTTTCCGACGCCGGTAAGCGCCATGATGATCCAGTTGCAGTACAGTCAGACCCTGGTGTCGAACAGCGAGACCGTTAAATCGACCCCTTCTCCTTTCAGCAGCGCCAATAGCATCGACAGCACGCAAAACGTCATCGCGCTGATCCTCAGCCAGGATTTATGGCATAACAACATCAACCTCTCCCTGACGGCGCTCTATGACCTGGACGGCGCCAGCATGCTGCGCCCCGGCTTCAAGTATAAATACGGCAATCACTGGATTTATGACATCTACGGCGTGATTTTGGCGGGGGCGGAAGGCAGACCGGGCCGCTACGGCTCTCTGAACTTTGCCGATGAAGTCTTCGGCAGAGTAACTTATCAATTCTGAAAATAAAAGGAGGCGTATTGGCTATGAAAACTAATAAAATAGTGGGTTTGGCAATCGTGTCGTTTGCCTTTATTTCCAGCCTTTTCCTACCGGTAGCGCTGCAAGGAGCAACGCTACCCTCCGTGGAGGATGTGGTTGCAGGAAAGGAACATATTCCCACCATTGCGGATCTCACCGGCGGAAAAGTGAAGATTGGGGATCTGGTGGACAAGAATAATGTGGAACTGGTTAAGGAATATTTGACGGCGGCCATGTATGAAACTGTCAAAAGGGGCATGGTTATGCGGATGGGGACCCAACTGCCGCCCGAGCAGTTGAATCCGCCCTCCTTCGGAGAGGCTACGGTAAGGAACCGGGGCAAAGCGGTCCTGATCGGAAACGCGCCTTACTATGAAAAAAAGGGCAATATCTGGCCGGGCGGCATTCCTTTTCCGTTGGCAAAAAACGGCTTGGAGGCGATGGCCAACTATCATTATGGACGCGCCTGGGACTCCTATCACACGACGCCGATTGATTTGTGGTACGTTAATGCCAAGGGGGAGAACTATAAGACAATCGGGCAGGAGCACATCTATGTGAAGTGCAGCGGCAGAACGGTCGTGCCGCCTTTTGGAACCATTCCCGGCTATGAGAACGTTTATCTCAAAAGGATCAGTGTCGCCACTTATCCCCGGGAGATCACCGGGTTGGGGCAGTTTACCGTGAGGTATTACGACCCTGGGCAGGATTACGACACGGGGTTTGCTTATCTTCCTGCCTTCAAGAGGACGATTCGGATCAGCGCTACCACCTGGCAGGACAACATCGTCGGGTCGGATATAACCTACGGGGACGGCGATGGCTTTCAGGATCCGTTTAACGGTTGGAACTTTAAGCTCGTGGGGAGAAAGTTTATGCTGGTGAACGAACCTAAAAAGCCTACCCCTGTTTTCGATGAGAAGGGATACCTCAGCAAGACCATGCAGTTTGATCAGGGCAAAAAATATCCCCGGCTGGGTTGGGCCATCGCGCCGGTGGACGTCGTGGAAGGCATACCGAAGATCAAGCATATCTACGGCAAGAAGG
>JBAQPK010000080.1:0-7646 GCA_049305715.1 Desulfuromonadaceae bacterium
GCTAGTCCGGTAGGTCCCGCCGGTTGTGGGGACGCTCGCCACCTCGACATACTTGCTGTTTGCCGGGGTGGCAGAGTTGTAGGAGTACTGGTAGACCGGATAGGTGACATTGCCTTCCGAATCCAGCTTGCTGAAATAACCGATATAATCCTTCGTGTTATCATAACTGTCGTCGTAGCAGGCGGTACTGCTCGTTCCAGTGTACGCCAGATCATACATACTGGCCGAGTTGTCAATCATCAGGAGCAGATTTGGCTTCATCCCGGTAGCAATGAATGCGGGCTGGACACAATAATCTTCTTTGAGTGCTGCCCAAGCAGACCCCACAGCCAACAGAATGGATACAAGACACCCAACTATATACACGACGTTTTTCATGGCATACCTCTCATTTCACATCTGTTTCCTGGTTGTCTCCGCCCTGCCCGCCTACTTCCCTTCCAGCATCTTCTTCATCGTTTCGGCATCCCGCATGCCGACTTCAATCTTCCCGTTCGGCATGACTATGGTGGGGGTGCCGTTAATCCCGTTGTCATTGGCAAATTTAACGATCTCATCGATGGCTTTTTTACTGCTCTCTTTTTTCGGCTTGGGAACTTCTTTCCCTTCAAAAGCCTTGTCAAGCAGTTCATGGCTCATCGTCTCAACCACGGTGCGTGATTTGTCATACGCTGCAGGGTGCATCGCCAAGGGATAGAGCATGACATGGATGGCAACATCCGGGGCGATCTTGGCCAGCTTTTTCAGCTCGACGTGCCCCTTCCTGCAGTAGGGACAATCCGGGTCGGTAAAGACATAAATCTTTTTGGAACCCTTGGGGTTGCCCATGATCACGGCATTTTTCACCGGAATGGTTGTTACATCAACCGAGGTCTGTTGTTTGGGCTGCGGGATATTTTGCTGGTGAGCGGAAGCCGGCTGCAGCGTCTCGATGTCAACAACCATTCCCTGGATAAGGTGTTTCTTGCCGTAATCCATCAGAATGACCCCTTTTTGACCTTCCCGTTCCACGAGTAATTCAAAAAGTCCCCTGGCAGGCGATTGCTTGACGGAGGTAACGGTACCACCAGTTTTTTTGAGAATATCCGTGGCCTCTTTTTCAGTAAGGGAGTGGCAAGTGGCACATACACCGCCGCATCCTTCCTTGGCCATGGCAAAAGAGGCGGAAGTGACAATCAGTGAGACAAAAAGACAGAGAAGCAGTTCTTTCAACATGGATGTTTCCTTTCTAGTCATAAGTTTGTTTGAATCAAGCAAAAACAGTGCCGCCGAACCGGCAGACATTAATACACCTATATCATTACAGTTATGCAAGTAATAATTCCGTGCTACGCAATTTTTTCATACTTTTAATCTCAGACCGGACGAACGCTCTGCAACTTTTGCCTACCCGTTCCCATATTCCTTCAGTTTATACAACAGTGAACGATGGCTGATTTCAAGTAATTTTGCCGCTTGAGTACGATTGCCGCCGGTTTTGGCAAGCGCTTTCCGGATCAACTCACGCTCAATGGCATCTTCAGCCTTTTTTATCGAAAGATTTTCGTCGTTGCCTGAGTCGCCTGGGCAGTTTTCGGCGGGGAGCCGGATAGATGGAGGGAGGCAGGATGTGGCAATGAGGCCATCTTCACAAAGAATGCAGGCTCGCTCAACAGTATTTTCAAGTTCGCGGATATTGCCCGGCCAGCGATAGGCCATCAGGGAGCGCATTGCATCCGGTTCGATGCGCAATGGCTGGCTTTCATTGCCACCTCCGTAGCACCCCAGAAAATGTTCTGCCAGCAGTGGAATATCCTCCACACGCTCCCGCAGCGGCGGCAACTGCAGGCAAAATACATTCAGCCGGAAATACAGATCTTCCCGAAAACGGCCAACCGCGACATCTGCGGACAAATCACGCGACGTGGCGGAAATCACTCTGACATCGATTTTCCTGGAGGCAGAGTCCCCTACCCTTCTGATTTCGCCTTCCTGCAGTACCCGCAGCAGTTTGACCTGCAAAGAGAGCGGCATCTCGCCGATTTCATCCAGAAACAGGGTGCCGCCATCAGCCTGTTCAAAAAACCCCGCTTTGTCACTGGATGCATCGGTAAAAGCGCCCCGGACATGCCCGAACAATTCACTCTCAAGGAGGTTTTCCGTGATTGCGCCGCAATTTACCGCCACAAAGGGCTGTTGTGAACGACGGCCGTTCTGATGAAGAGCGCGTGCAACCAGTTCTTTGCCGGTGCCGGATTCGCCCAGTACAAGAACGGTTGTTTTCAGGTCCGCAACCTTCCTGATCTGACCGAATATCTCCTGCATCCGGGCATTACGGCTTAAGATCCCACTATAGGAAAAACGGCCGGAGACAACTTCCCGCAATTGACTGTTTTCTTCTTTCAGCCGCTCCCGCTCCTCCGCTTTTTTGAGCACAATCACGATCTCATCTTTTTTAAACGGCTTCGAGATAAAATCATACGCCCCCCGTTTCATGCACTCTACCGCGGTTTCCACGGTACCGTATGCCGACATCATAATAATCGGGGCGGTAACATGCTCTTCCAGTGCCCGGAGCAGGAACGCTTTACCATCCATTTCCGGCATCCGTATGTCACACAGGATATAGTCATAAACGGTATTCTTGAGAGAGTTCAGCCCTTCTTCTCCATTCTCCGCCAGGTCTACACGATACCCCTGACGAGCCAGCATGACCGACAGCATATGGCGCAGGTTTTCTTCATCATCAATGATCAGAATATGCTGACTGACGCTCATGCGCCCTCCCTTTCTTCCCTCGCCAGCGGCAGCCGGACGCTGAAACAGCTCCCTGCACCGACTTTACTGGTCGCGGTGATGCGTCCGCCGAAACCCTCAACGATACGTGCGGAAATGGCCAATCCCAGGCCGGTTCCCTTGCCGGGCGGCTTGGTGGTAAAGAACGGATCGAAGACATGTTTCATGGACACATCAGATATGCCTGTACCGCTGTCGATGACATCAAGGCGGATATGAGCACCCTCCCGACCAACTCTGACCGTTATGGTGCCTCCGGCAGAAGTTGCATCGCGGCTGTTGAGTAGCAGGTTAATCACCACCTGCTGGAGCTGGTGGTGATCACATCTGGCAGGTGGCAGCCCTTCATCGATTTCCATGCTGAGACTCACCTGTTTGAAAACCCCCTGCTGCGTCATCAGGTCCACTGTCGAGAGAACAACGTCCCGTATATCAGCATGTTCGCCGCTCAACATTCGTGGGCGTGAAAAATCCAGCAAACCCCGCACAATCCGATCGATCCGGGAACAATCTTCCGCGATGCGCCGGGAATAATCCTGAATGGCCGGGTTATCCGGCTGCTCACCGGCGGAAAGTTCGGCATACCCCATGATCGATGCGAGCGGCGTCCCGATTTCATGTGCCATACCGGCTGCCAGCAGGCCGATGGAAGCCATTTTTTCGGTACGAATCGTTTCTTCTCGGGCCTGGGAGAGGTCCCTGTTTACCTGTTTAAGAGCGGCCATCTGCTCGGCAACCAGGTGATCCTTGTTTCGCAGGGCTGATGCCATTTCGTTAAATGCAACCGCCAGCCGTGCAAGTTCGGCACTCCCGGACACATTCAGTTTTTGTCCGTACTGTCCGCCGGTAATTTTTCCCGTTGCCGTCAGTAGCCGGTTTATCGGGTTGACAACGATCCGCGACAGAACAAAGGAGCCGAGACCAAGCAACAAAATAAAATCCAGCACAAAATAAGCCATCAGCATCTCGCGCGATCGATTCAAACGGGCTTTTTCAGGTGCCAGAGACAGCAGCAAACCGGCTTTACCGACTGACTCCCCGTTTCTCGTTACGGTGATGATGCAAACCGCGCCGCTCCCGTCCGGACGGATATAGCTCCCATCCGCTGTTTTCGAAAAGCCCTGAAAGGGAGAATACGGATCACTCCCCTCCTGTCCGGCGCTGAAGATCGGCTTATTGTTTTTGTCCAGCAGGGTCAGGCGACTGAAGGCAGACTCTTCGGAAAGCTTTTGAATATAGCGTGAAGATTGTGAATCAGGAGTTATGAACCCATCAGGATAGGTCGGAATGACTTCGGGGAGTAAACTGACAAAGGCCTTGAGCAGCGTACGGGCATGTTCGCCTTTTTGGGCATACAGATCGTTGGCGGCTGTTTTGAAGGCAAGCAGGCTGAAGAGGAGCCATGTCAGCAGCAGCAGTGAACCCAGAAAAGCCAGGATAGAAACGGTCAGACTGGGGCGGTAACGGGTCATGGCTACCCCTGGTGAAATCCACCCAGCCCCAGATACCACAGGATGAGCGTTTTCCCGTAAAAAATATACAGCACCGCTCCAAAAGCAAGGTAGGGCCCAAACGGAATCGCCAGCTTGGAATCTTTTTTCTGGTACAGCATCAGGGAAATTCCGACCAGTGAACCGACCAGTGAACTGGCAAAGATAATAAACGGGATCGCCTTCCACCCCAGAAAAGCGCCCAGCATCGCCAGCAGCTTGATATCTCCTCCCCCCATGCCGTCTTTGCCGGTCAGCCGCTGATACGTATAGGCAATCAGCAGCAGCCCCCCGCCGCCCAGCAGGATACCAAGAAGTGAATTCAGCCAGGTATGACCTTTCAGAAAAAATGATAGTACAAAACCGACGACAATGCCGGGAAGCGATATTTCGTCCGGGATAATCTGGTGTTCGATGTCGATAAAGGTGATTACCACCAGTGCGGAACAGAGCAGGAACAGAGTCGCAAAGGCAAGGGTCGGCCCAAAACGGAGAAACAGGAGCAGAGCCAAAACCCCGTTCAGAAGTTCAACCAACGGGTATTGAAGAGAAATGGCCGCACCGCAGCCACGGCACTTACCCTTGAGGAGCAGATAGCTTACCAGCGGAATATTGTCATACCAGCGGATCTGATAGGAACAGTCCGGACAATGGGAAGGGGGGGAAACAATTGATTCATCCTTCGGCAGGCGGCAGATGCAAACATTCAGGAATGAGCCGACCACCATGCCGAAAACAAATGCGAAAATGGGATAGATCACGGGTGGCGTCATCAGTCGATACTTTCGGCTACATCGTGGGTAATTTGAGACTTGAGATACATCTCGACCTCCGCGGCGGTTGAATATGAAAAACATCCTTCGGCAATTCTGGCGGCGCGCTCCAGCGAACATCGGCGGAGAATCTGTTTCACATGGAGAATTGACCCGGCGGCCATCGAAAGTTCATCAAAGCCGAGACCAAGCAGAAGCGGAAGATAGAGAGGGTCACCGGCCATTTCTCCGCAGAGACAGACGGGAATTCCGGCGCCATGAGCGGCCTGGACAATACGGCGCAGTGATCTCAACACCGCCGGGTGGAGTGGTTGATGCATGTGTGAAAGCTGTTCATTGCTGCGGTCGATTGCCAGGGTGTACTGAATCAGGTCGTTCGTGCCGACACTGAAAAAATCAACTTCCCGTGCCAGCAGATCAGCCAGGGTTACCGCCGCCGGTATCTCGATCATCACACCGACCCGCACCTCTCTGTCAAACGGGATAGCGGAAGCGGTCAGTTCGGACATGGCCTCCCATAACAATTCTTTTGCCCTGCGGATCTCCTCCATCCCCGAAATCATCGGGAACATGATTCTGACCGGACCGTCGGCACTGACCCGTAAAATCGCCCGCAGCTGCTTTTTGAATTCATCCGGCATGCTCAATGACAAACGAATCGCCCGCACACCGAGTGCCGGGTTGATCTCAGCCACGCGATCCATTCCTTCAAGCAGTTTGTCGCCGCCGGCATCCAGAGTCCGAATAGTAAGAGGATGCGGCGCAACCGCCTGCTGCATCGCCCGATATATTGTCAGCTGTTCTTCTTCATCCGGCATAAAGGGACGATTCATAAAGAGCATCTCGGTCCGGTACAGACCGACGCCGCTCCCCCCGTGCTCCAGTACAGAAGCGCCCTCTTCCGGAATTTCGACATTGCCCCGCAACTGCACCACGTGGCCATCGCTCGTAACGGCAGGCAGCGGGGCGGTTTTCAGCAGTTCATATTCAACATATTCGTAATGCTGCTTACGACGTAGTGATGACTGAAACGTTTCCTGGTCCGGATCAACAATTACCGCGCCGGACAGACCGTCAACGATGACGGCGGCACCATCCAGAAGAAGATCTGTTATCCCCTCTACGCCCATAACGGCAGGAAGATCAAGGGCACGCGCAAGAATGGCCGTATGTGACGTTCGCCCGCCAATCTCGGTTATGACAGCGAGAACATTGCTGCGATTAATCTGAAGCATGTCGGCGGGAGACAAATCATGCGCAGCAATAATTATCCTGCCGTCATGCTGCGGAAACGGTTCGGCCGCTTTGCCGCTCATATTGCGCAGTACCCGTTCAATAACCGTCTCGACATCGCTGATACGTTCCCGGAGATACGGGTCATCGATATGTGCAAATGTTTCGCGGTAGCGGTGCAGGGTCCGCCTGAGAGCGCCTTCGGCATTGACCATGCCGGTTCTGATGATCTCTGATGTCTCAGACACCAAACGCTCATCGGCCAGTATCATCAGGTGGGTTTCAATAAAAAAGAGGTGGTCTTCACCACTTGTTTCTGCGAGGCGGGTTTTAAGCGTTTCAAGCTCGATGCGGGTATCTTCAATCGCCTGAGTCAGGCGGGCAATTTCATGGGAAACCGCTTCCAGGGTGATCTGAAACTCCGGTACGACCGAACGACGACGGTCAATGATGCACAGCTTCCCCATGGCAATCCCGGGCGAAGCCGCGATTCCGGAGAAGGTACGCATGTCATTCTTCTCCAAAACCGGTGGAAATAAGGTCGCCTATAGCCTGAAAAGCCTCGGCTTCATCTACCCCGTCAACCGACAGACGGACGGAAGAACCCTTCGATGCCGCCAGCATCATAATGCCCATTATGCTTTTTCCGTTAACTTCAACATCGTCCCGGGCCAGTTTCACGTCAGAGCTGAAACGACTGGAAGTCTTCACGAGTAGGGCCGATGCACGGGCGTGCAATCCGAGTTTATTTATGATCAGAAATTCTTTCCGGAGCATGTTTCAGGTTTCCTTGGTCGGCTTGTTCACTTCAAGCATTCACTTCAAGCATTCACTTCAACAATTCTCCGGCGACGATAATTCCATCGCGCCCCGTCCTGTGCAGGTCAGCTGCAAGTTCGGCAACCGACATTCGTTCGCGTCTCGAACAGAACTCTATCAACATCGGCAGGTTCACTCCGGTAATAACTTCAATAAACCCCTCTTTCAAAAACGACATCGCCATATTGGATGGCGTTCCGCCAAAAAGATCGGTCATGATAATAGCCCCGTCAGACTGCACCGCTTCAACCGCGGCCACTACGCGGGCCATGATATCATCCGCCCGTTCATCGGGAACGACTTCCACGGTAGAGCAACTCTCAATAGGCCCGACAATCATCTCCGCCGACAGCCTGAGGGCGGTCGCCAGACCGGCGTGTGTTACAAGTACTAATCCTATCATTTAAGCCCCTTTTCAATATCCCTGTGAATAACTCTCACTGAGGGCCACGTCTCCTGCAAATGCATTCCGGTCGCCTCTGCTATTGCAACAGAGCGATGACGTCCGCCGGTACAACCGATTGAAATCGTCAGGTATGATTTCCCTTCATGACGA
>JBAQPK010000081.1:0-4189 GCA_049305715.1 Desulfuromonadaceae bacterium
GGTCACTCGCTTGGAGTTTCTGCTTGGCAAACAGCTCCCCTACGTCGCACTGGCGATGCTTAACTTCATGTTGCTTACCATCCTGGCCGTATTTGTATTTGGCGTTCCGCTCAAGGGAAGTTTTTTCACTCTTGCAGCAGCAGCGTTACTGTATGTGATCACCGCTACATCCATCGGGCTGCTGATTTCAACCTTCATGCGTACTCAGATCGCCGCAGCGTTCGGCACAGCGTTACTGACCATCTTGCCGGCTGTTCAATTCTCCGGAATGATCGATCCGGTCTCTTCACTGGAAGGGGTGGGAGCGTTGATCGGGAAAGTCTACCCAACCACCCATTTCCTGACCATTGCGCGAGGCACCTTTTCCAAGGGACTTGGTTTCGGCGAACTCCATGCTTCTTTTGTCCCCCTGCTGCTTGCTGTGCCCATACTGATCGGCCTCGGAGCAGCCTTACTCAAAAAACAGGAGCACTGATCATGCGTGCCATCAACATCCTCCACCTCGGTATTAAAGAATTGCGCAGCCTGCAGCGCGACCCGATGATGATCGTGTTGATCGTTTACGCATTTTCATTCGATATATACACGGCCGCGAAGGCCATGCCGGAGGCCTTGCACAAGGCACCGATCGCCATTGTTGATGAAGATCGCTCACAACTCTCGGCACGTATTGTCGATGCCTTCTATCTCCCTCATTTCGTCGCGCCATCGCTGATAACGCAGCCAACAATGGATGCCAGGATGGATGCCGGTCTCGACACCTTTGCCCTAAACATCCCTCCCAATTTCCAGCGTGATGTACTCGCCGGGCGTAGCCCCACCATCCAGCTTAATGTAGACGCAACCCGTATGACCCAAGCCTTCACCGGCAGCGGCTATATCCAAACGATCATCGGCAGCGAGGTAAGCACCTTTGTTCAGAGGTACCAGTCGAAAACTACGCCAATGGTGGATTTGGCCATGAGGGCTCGCTTCAACCCCGAGTTGAATCAGTCCTGGTACGGAGCCGTGATGGAGGTTATCAACAACGTGACCATGCTCTCCATTATTCTTACCGGAGCGGCGCTGATCCGCGAACGGGAGCACGGCACGGTGGAACATCTGTTGGTGATGCCGGTAACCCCCTTCGAGATCATGGCCAGTAAGGTGTGGGCCATGGCACTGGTGGTGCTCGTCGCCTCGGCCTGCTCACTAGTATTCGTCGTTCAGGGGCTGCTCACGGTGCCCATTGAAGGCTCCATCGTTCTTTTTCTTGTAGGAACCGCGCTACACCTCTTTGCCACGACGTCACTGGGTATCTTTCTCGGTACAATCGCGCGTTCGATGCCGCAGTTCGCTCTGCTGCTGATGCTGTTTCTTTTGCCACTACAGATACTCTCAGGCGGCATTACACCGCGCGAAAGCATGCCGGAGTTCATCCAATTTGTGATGCAGTCGGCGCCGAATACCCATTTCGTCATACTTGCCCAGGCTATCCTGTACCGCGGTGCTGGGCTTTCGGTCGTCTGGCCGCAGTTCATCTCCCTCACTCTGATAGGAACGGTCTTGTTTTCCCTGTCGTTGGCGCGTTTTCGTAAAACTATAGGAACTATGGCCTGAAACAAACTGGTTTTTGGACATGATATTGAGCATAAAGATAAATTGACTAGGTATCAGATAAGTACAAATTTCTGAAATTGTATCAGTCTGAAAAACTATAAACGTACCTTTGCTGGTAAGGCCTTGCACTGAAGTTAAGCGCTGGTAAAGCCGGTCTTGGGGGATTTTCCCCCAGTGGCCGGCTTTTTTTTGTTTTAAAGAGGAGCTTCAATGAACTGCGGATTTCATGAGGATGCAAAAAGAGTTGTACTTTCATATCTGCGCAGGACGGGACAAGGCGTCTTTTTCATCAATGGTGTATTCATCTTGGATAAGGGCAAAGTGAATATTAAAGTACTTGAAAGTGCATACCTTGGTCGTGCAATTAGAATAGCAGATGATGGCTCAATAATGATTTGTAACGTAAATATCCCTTCAGGCTGGGATATAGCTCGAATCCGGCGCCGGATAGAGGATCATCTACGGACTTCATCGTCCCCAGGGCAGATAATTAATATTGCCACTTGTTTGGATGTTAAATTACGTTGATTGAAAAATATGTCGCTTATGAGATGCTCTATACGATTATTCTTCCTTCCGCTCCACTCCCTATAAATTACTTGGCTAAAGAAAACCAAAATCACACAAGCACATTCATCCATGCCCAGGTCGTGTTGTGAGGCATTAACGCATCTCTAAGGGGTAGGTTATGGTGTATGAAATGGTGCTATAAAAGGTAGCTGTTTTGTCATACACAATTCTGGGTGCATAGTGGGGTAATCCGGCCCCGAAATTCCCTCCAAAATGATCTTTGTTGCTCTTTTCAGCAGCGTGTCACGATTGCGGTGATCATGGTAAACATATTCGGTTAATGCATCAATTTTTACGGCATTAATATGGACGCTAGCATAAAGTGTAGACAGAGTCAAAATCGCGGCAAAAACCTGAAGTGACTTGTTAGGCATGTTTAATTAAGGCAGCAATTCATCAGCAGTTCCCGCCATAGCTGTAACCCCTCTAAACAAAGGGGGTTGAGATTTATGTGTTCGTATAAATTTGCCTGAATTCAGGCAGTAGTCCGCGTTATTCTGACACTTTACTTTAGTTGCAATCGGCACGGTTTTTACCCTAAGTGGAAAGCTTAACACATTGATATTACGATAAAAAAGTTGCGCCAACACTCATTATTAGCTTGACAAGGCGGCTGGGAAGTGGGGCGGTTTTTCATTAGCTCATTACAATACATGAGGTGGTGAAAATGCCCAAGTTCAAGCAACTAAAACCCCAATTCAAGGCGCCGTCTAAACACATAGTCCGCAAAAACCTCAACATGGATGCCATGATGGCCACAACACACAACAAATTTGCCAACATTCCGGACCATCGCAAGAGGGAAGGCAAGATTTCCCTGCCGGATGCCCTCATGTCGGGCTATGCCATGTTCGCCCTCAAGGATCAGTCTCTTCTGCACTTCGACAACCGCCGCAAAGAGAACGAAGGAAACTTCAAGCTGGTTTTCGGCATTCAGAATGTTCCCAGTGATACCCAGATGCGCGAAATCCTCGACCCGATTGATCCTGATCTTATCCGTCCCCTGTTCAGTGACATCTTTTATCAACTGCAACGGGGTAAGGCGCTGGAGCCTTTGGCTTATTATCAGGGATGCTACCTCTTGAGCATCGACGGCACAGGCTCCTTTTCCTCGGAGAAGCTGCGCTCGGCTTTCTGCCTGGAGAAGAAGAGCAGAAACGGGAAGATTATCTATTATCAGCAAGTTCTGGGCGCCGCCATTGTCCACCCCGATTATCGAGAGGTCGTCCCACTGGCCCCGGAGATGATCGTCAAGCAGGACGGAGCTGCCAAGAACGACTGCGAACGCAACGCCGCAAAACGATTCCTGCAAAAGGTGCGGCAAGACCATCCCCGCCTAGGGCTCATCGTCATCGAGGATGGGTTAAGCTCCAACGCCCCGCACATCAGGGACCTGCAAGCACATGACATGCATTACATCCTCGGTGCCAAAGAGGGGGACCATCCCCTGCTGTTCCACACTCTCGAAGAGGCGGCAAAAAGGGGTGAGGCTGTCGAATTCAACATGATCGACGAGAAGAACCCGAAGATCACGCACCGCTTTCGCTTCCTGAACGGCGTCCCCCTCAATCAGACCAACATGGATCTGAAGGTCAACGTCCTTGAGTACTGGGAGGTCTCCGACAAGAAAACTCTCCATTTCGCATGGGTTACCGATTTTACCATCAGCAGGGACAACGCCTGTATCCTTATGCGCGGCGGCCGGGCCCGCTGGAAGATTGAGAATGAAACCTTCAACACTCTCAAGAATCAAGGCTACAACTTCGAGCACAATTACGGCCTGGGGAAAGAGCACTTAAGCGAAGTCTTTGTCATGCTTATGATGCTGGCCTTTCTGGTTGACCAGACACAGCAGCTTACTTCGTCCCTGTTCAAAGCCGCTTGGGCAAAGCTCGGAACCAAGCGCGCCTTATGGGAGAACGTCCGCAATCTCTTTCATTCCTACGAGGTTGAATCAATGGAAATGATCTATCGGGCCATTGTCAACGGCTACCGCAAGTCAGGTCTGGATGTCTACGAT
>JBAQPK010000082.1:0-1674 GCA_049305715.1 Desulfuromonadaceae bacterium
CAGAAGGGACAGTTGGACACCAGTACTCCGGCCCCGGTTTCGGCGGCCATTTTGGCCCTGGTTTCGCTGATGCGGCTTCCCAGCTTCTCTTCGGCCATGATCCTCCCACCCCCGGCGCCGCAGCAGAAGCTTTCGGCCTTGTTCCGATCCATCTCGCGGATCGTTCCTCCGGCGGCGGTAATGAGGGCTCTTGGTTCCCGGTAGAGATCGTTGTAGCGGCCGATGTAGCAGGAGTCGTGGTAGGTGCAGTCGAAGGTTGTGTCCTCCAGCTTCAGTTTCCCCTCTTCCACCAGACGGTTGAGGAATACGGTGTAATGTTCGGTTTCCACGTCAAAACCCAGGTCCCGGTAGTCTTTGCTCAGGGTATTGAAGCAGTGGGGGCAGGCGGTGACGATCTTTTTTACCCCATACCCTTTTATGGTTTCGATATTCTCGGCAGCCATGGTCTGGTAGAGGTATTCGTTACCCATTTTGCGCATCGGCTCTCCGCAGCATTTCTCTTCCTTGCCGAGGATGCCGACCCGGATGCCGGCGGCAGCGCAGAGCTGCACGAAGCTGCTCGCCACCTTGATATTGCGTTTGTCAAAGGATGCATAGCAGCCGACGAAGTAGAGGATGTCCACGTCGGCATCTTCGGAAAGTCGTTTGACCGGCAGTCCTTCTGCCCAGTCGCCCCGGGAGGCGAACGCCATGCCGAAGGGGTTGCTGTTGACTTCGGTGTTGTCCATGGCCGCCATCACCTCTTCGCCGGGGAATTCACCTTCCATCAGCACCAGGTTGCGGCGCATGTCGACGATCTTGTTCACCTGTTCGATGGCTGCCGGACAGATCTCCTGGCAGGCACGGCAGGTGGTGCAGGACCAAAGCGCGTCTTTGCCGACCGTTTCGACCAGGCCGGCTTCAGGATTTGCGCAGGCGACCTCTCCCAACTGGTTGATCACCTTCATCGGCGACAGCGGCTTATCGGTAGTGTGGGCCGGGCAGCGGTCCTGGCAGCGCTTGCATTTGGTGCAGGCATCCGTGTCAAAGATGTCCTTCCAGGTCAGGTCCTTGATCTGCGTAGCGCCAAAGCTTTCGGCGTCTCCCTCCATGTCCAGGGTCACCAGTGCCCCCTTGGGGCCGAGATCGGTAAAGAAGTAGTTGGCGGCGGTGGTAAAAATATGGCGGAACTTGGTGAACGGGATGGCGCAGATAAAACCGATCACCAGGAAGAAGTGAAGCCACCAGAGGCCCTGGTGCAGGGTACGCAGAGATTGCTCCCCCATGCCGGCCAGGGCCTGGGCGAACAGCAGGCCGACCGGCGACCAGTTTGCTAAATCCATATTGCCCGGCAGTTCGGTAACCGCCATCCGCGCCCCTTCGATGACGAAGCCGGTGACAAGAATGGCAAAGAGCAGGCCATGCATGATGGCGTCGTCCCGGTTGGTTTCCAGCCCTTTGGGACGCACCAGATAGCGGCGCACGAACAGGCCGAGGAGCATGACCATGGCGGCGAGGCCGGCCAGATCCAGAACCAGAGAAAAGTATTTATAGAAGTCGCCGTTGAGAAAACGATAACCGAACAGGAGGTCGGTAAAATCGGCTTGGGCGGCAACAAGAATGGTGCCGACAAAGAGCAAGGCAAACCCCCAGAAAAACAGTCCGTGGGCATACCCCGGCCCCTTTACCAAAAGC
>JBAQPK010000083.1:0-2374 GCA_049305715.1 Desulfuromonadaceae bacterium
ATCGTACTTCGATCAAATCCTTCCGTGGGCCTGGTCTGAGGGAAGGGCTTGCCATTCTGCGTAAAGTCAAGGAGGCGCTGGGGGTTCCGGTGATCTCGGATATTCACTCCATCGAGCAGATTCTACCTGCGGCCGAGGTGCTGGATATCCTCCAGATTCCCGCATTTCTCTGCCGTCAGACCGATCTGTTGGTGGCGGCTGCCAAGAGCGGCCGGGTTATCAATGTTAAAAAAGGGCAGTTTCTGTCCCCATGGGATATGAAAAACGTTGCCGGGAAAATTGCCGGCAGTGGCAACGAAAACATCATTCTTACCGAGCGCGGCGCCTCTTTCGGCTATAACAACCTGGTGGTGGACATGCGCAGTTTCCCGGTCATGCGCGCTACCGGTTATCCGGTTGTATTTGATGCTACTCACAGTGTGCAGCTCCCGGGCGGCCAGGGGGATAGTTCGGGAGGTCAGCGCGAATTCGTGGAGTACCTGTCGCGGGCGGCAGTTGCGACCGGAATTGACGGTATCTTCATGGAGGTGCATGAAGACCCTGACAAGGCGCTCTGTGACGGTCCCAATTCGATCCCTCTGGGCGAACTTCCGGGACTGCTGAAGACCCTGAAGGCGCTTGATCACGTTATTAAACAGAGGCCGACGGCATGACAGTTATTGAAGAGGCGCGACGGGTAATCCGGGTTGAGGCGCTGGCTCTCTCAGCCATGGCCGATCGCATTGACGGATCGTTCGAGCGGGCGATTGACCTGATATTGTCGAGTCCGGGACGGGTGATCGTCAGCGGGATGGGTAAATCCGGCCTGGTCGGGCAGAAGATCGCCTCCACCATGGCTTCCACCGGTACCCCGGCTTTCTTCCTGCATCCGGCGGAAGGAATCCACGGTGATCTGGGGATGATCATGAAGGGTGATGTCGTGATCGCCATTTCAAACAGCGGTGAAACGGAAGAGATCCTGAGAATTCTCCCCTCGATTAAACGTCTGGGTGCGCATCTGGTAGCTTTGAGCGGCAATCCGGCATCAAACCTGGCCCGTTCCAGTGATGTTTTTCTGGATGTTTCCGTCTCGGAGGAGGCCTGCCCGCTTGGGCTGGCTCCTACTGCGTCCACGACCGCCACTCTGGCAATGGGGGATGCTCTTGCTGTCGCACTGCTGGTCCGCCGCGGCTTCAAGGCGGAAGATTTTGCAATCTTTCACCCCGGCGGGTCGCTCGGTAAAAAGCTGATTCTGAGGGTTGAAGACCTGATGCACTCTGGCGAAGCGGTCCCTCTGGTCCAGGAAGATACCTTGATGAAGGAAGCCCTGTTCGTGATCACCGAAAAAGGCCTCGGGGTGACCGGTGTCTGCGATTCAAGCGGCGGGTTGAAGGGAGTTATTACGGATGGAGACCTGCGCCGGTCGCTGGAAAAGGGATTTGACATCCTCAACCGGCGTGCCTCGGAAATCATGAAACATGGCCCGCTGCGCATCAAGCGGTCGGAGCTTGCCGCCGCTGCCCTGCAGATCATGGAGCAACGCGCGATTACCTCTCTGTTTGTTTTTGAGGATGATCGGAGTCCCTCCCCGTGCGGCATCATTCACCTGCATGATATACTCAAGGCAGGTATTGCCTGATGAATGCCAAGCTTGCGGATATCCGCCTGTTATTGCTGGATGTGGATGGCGTTATGACCGATGGCGGCATTCTCTATGACGCCAACGGAGTGGAAACCAAAGTATTCAATGTCAAGGACGGGCATGGCATCAAGATGCTGCAGCGGTATGGCATTGAAGTCGGCATTATTACCGGACGCACTTCGCCGGTTGTTGATATCAGGGCCAGAGAGCTCGGGATCGAACTGCTTTACCAGGGTGCGCTGAAAAAAATCGAGAGCTACCTCGATGTGAAGCGGAGAACCGGTTTTGACGACAGCCAGATCGCCTATATGGGGGATGACGTCATAGATGTGCCGGTCATGCGGCGCGTTGCTTTTGCTGCTGCTCCGGCCGATGCGCTGATCGATGCCCGCAATGCGGCCCACTATGTGACGTCCCTCGCCGGCGGAAGGGGAGCGGTGCGTGAAGTATGCGATCTGATTCTCAAAGGGCGGGGCCTGTGGGATGAGGTTGTTGCCCGCTATGAACTTCCGGATTGAAACCATACAATCTCTGTGCCAAAAACATAAATCCCGCCATGTTGTGCTGGACAGTCCTGTTCCGCAATGATATAGTTCCCTCCTATTATGATGTCGCCCGTTTATATCAAGCCTCTGCTGGCACTTCTTGTGATCGCGGCTATTGTCAGTATTGCGGTCGTTGTTTTCCGGAATGGTCCTGAAGGATCGGTCCCGGAACTGTCGGCCGGTCAGCAGCTTCCCCACAATATAGATG
>JBAQPK010000084.1:0-1832 GCA_049305715.1 Desulfuromonadaceae bacterium
AGCGAGGAGCAAGAAACCATGACTGTCGAAAAGAAATCGATCAAAAAGCCAAGGGGTCGAGCCCGGATCATAGAGGGAAAATGCATCGCCTGCGGCGCCCGCTGCGAGAGCTCCTGTCCCATAAATATCATATCCATGAACGACGCCGGCGAACCGCTGATCAACAGCGAGAAATGCATTGGCTGCGTCAAGTGTGCCAAGATCTGCCCGGCCCAGGCGATTGATATGTTCTTCACCCCCGCGGAACAGCAGATCCTCGATGAGCTCATGCAGACAGCCACTGGCGAACTGGAAGACGATGACCCCGAAGCCGCGGCACTGGCGGCCAAACTCGCCGCTTACCGCGGCGTCTGGGTCTTCATCGAACAGACCGAAGGGGAACCGGCCCGGGTATCCTGGGAGCTCCTCGGCAAAGGGCGCGAGCTGGCCGACGCCATCGGCGTCGAGCTGATCGCCATCGTCCTCGGTGAGAACGTTGAGGCGCTCTGCCATGAGGCCTTCGCCTACGGCGCCGACAAAGCCTACCTCGTCGACGCCCCGGTCTTCAAACACTACCGCACCGAAGCCTATCTGCAGGCCCTCTGTCACCTGATCGACGGACACAAACCGGAGATCATCCTCATGGGTGCCACCGGACTCGGCCGCGACCTGGCCGGCGCCGTCGCCACCGTGGTCGGCACCGGCCTCACCGCCGACTGCACCGGCCTGGCCGTGGACGACAAGCGCAACCTGATGCAGACCCGTCCGGCTTTTGGCGGCAACATCATGGCCACCATCATGTGCGACAAATTCCGTCCCCAGATGGCCACTGTCCGCCCCCACGTCATGACACTCCCCGAACGGCGGGAGGGAGCCAGCGGCGAGATCGTCAGGATCAGCTGTCCGGTCGAAGAAAAGGATATTTTGACCAAGGTACTGGAGGTCATCAATGACAAAAAAGGGAAAGACCATGTGGACGTCGCCGGCGCCGAATTCATCGTCTCCGGCGGCAGAGGGCTCATGGGCCCCGCCAACTTCTCACTGCTCAAAGAACTGGCCGACGAATTGGGCGGCGTTGTCGGCGCCTCCAGAAGCGCCGTGGATGCCGGCTGGATGCCCCATGACCGCCAGGTGGGGCAGACCGGCAAGACCGTACGGCCGAAAATCTACATCGCCTGCGGCATCTCGGGCGCCATTCAGCACCTGGTGGGGATGCAGGACTCCGATCTGATCATCGCCATCAACCGGGACAAGGAAGCCCCCATCTTCGAAGTGGCGCACTACGGCATCGTCGGCGATCTGTTCCAGGTCGTCCCTGAACTTACGCGGGGAATACGGGAGCTGAAACAACAGTAACAAACAACCCTTAGCATGCACATTTACGAGGTTCCACCATGACACCAAGCTTCTTCATATACGCACCGCTTCTCGCCATCTCACTGCTGTTCTTCAGCTGGAGCTGCTACAAAAGACTTGCCCTGGTCGCCGTCGGCACGGCTGAGAATCGCTTTGACCAGCCCGGCAAGAGAATCCTGAACACCCTGCTTTATGCCTTCGGCCAGAAAAGGGTAATGGCGAAACCGTTCGGCCTGAACCATGCCGTGATCTTCTGGGCCTTCGTCATTCTCCTCATTGCCAACGGCGAGTTTCTACTCTCAGGTCTTTTTCCCGCAGTAAGCCTGGCGATACTGCCGGATGCCATCCATCACCCCCTGCTGTTCGCCTTCGACGCCGTATCGCTCCTTGCCCTGGCAAGTGTACTGCTGGCCTCATGCCGGCGGCTCTTCTTCGCCCCCGACTACATGGAAACCTCCTACACAAGCGCAAAAAGCCTGGAGGCCTTCCTGATCCTC
>JBAQPK010000085.1:0-6509 GCA_049305715.1 Desulfuromonadaceae bacterium
GGATAGACAGGTATATATGTAGTTATGGTTTGTCGGTTGTTCAGCAGGATTCTGATATTATCGAACAAAACGCGAAAGGGGACGTAAGGCAATGGCGAATGATTTGGTTGGGAAGGTGTCGATTGTAACCGGAGCCGGGATGGGTATCGGCAGGGCTGTCGCGTTACGGCTGGCAAGTGACGGCAGTGATGTGGCTCTTGTCGACATCAGCAATGATCAGCTTCAGCAGGTTGCCGAAGAGGTGCGTGCTCTGGGGCGGAAGGCGCTGATCTGCAGGACGGACATATCGCAGTGGCAGCAGGTGAAAGAGATGTCCGATGAAGTCATCAAGACCTTTCAGAAGATCGATATAGCGGTCAACTGCGCCGGGATTCTAGGTCCCTGTGTCCCGGTGTGGGAGTATCCTGTCGAGGATTGGGACAGAGTCATGTCTATCGATCTCAAGGGGACTTTTTTCGTCTGCAAAACGGTCATAGAGTCCATGCGTGCACAGAAGAGCGGGCGCATTGTCAACATCGCGTCCATAGCCGGCAAAGACGGCAATCCCAACATGTGTGCCTACACGTCTGCCAAAGCGGGTGTGATTGCATTCACCAGGGGTCTGGCGCTGGAAGTGGCGCAGGACGGCATATTGGTGAACTCGATTGCCCCAACGATCATCGAAGGGAAGATGGCGGCGGAACAGTCCGATGAGCAGAAAAAAACTATCGCGGCAAAGATTCCGATGGGGCGCTTCGGCAAGCCGGAAGAGGTCGCGGCCCTGGTTAAATTCCTTGTATCGGAAGAGTGCAGTTTTTCCACCGGCACCTGTTATGATATAAGCGGCGGAAGAGCGGTCTATTGATTGCCGGCAGTAGTTTTGTCAGCGGCAAGCAAAATAAAGTAGTTTGAAACACCGGAGGGATCTGTGAGTCAATTCGAAAAACTGTTCGAACCCGGAACGATCGGAAAAATGCGGATAAGGAACAGGATCATCAGTGCGCCGATGGAGCGGAACTATGCGGATGCCTATGGTTCCGTAACGCAGAAATATATCGATAACCTGGTGGCAAAGGCGGCCGGCGGTGTGGGGCTCATCCTCATCGAGGCGACCTATGTGGATCCTCTGGGCAAAGGGAGGGTTCTGGAGCTGGGCCTCTATGATGACAGCCAGATTCCGGGTTACAGGAGATTGACGCAGGCGGTCCATGAGCAGGGGGCGAAAATCGGCCTGGAACTCGTGTACGGAGGGCGCCAGAGCCACTCGGCAGTGACGGGAGTGCAGGCCCACGGGCCGTCGCCGGTGACATGCACGGTGCCGGGCTATTTTGAACTGCCGCGGGAACTTGAGGTGGCGGAGATAAATACCCTGGTTCACAAATTCGGCGAAGCCGCCAGACGGTCAAAGGAAGCCGGTTTTGACATAGTTGAACTTCACTGTGCCCACGGCTACCTGATCGCCCAGTTCATGTCCCCGTACGCCAACAAGAGAACCGATGAATATGGCGGAACGTTTGAAAAGCGGATGCGCTTCCCGCTGGAGGTGATTGCGGCGGTCCGGAAGGCGGTTGGTGACGATTTCCCGATCGCCTGCCGACTACCTGGAGACGAGTACATCGACGGGGGGCTCACTCCCGAAGATGTCATCATCATCGCCAAGAGGTTCGAGGAAGCAGGCGTTGATCTGATCGATGTGTCGGCCGGGGTTTACGAGAGCGCCTTCTCGATCGTGCAGCCCATGGGGATGCCGCTTGGGTGTAACGTCCACTTGGCCGAGGGGATCAAGGCGGCGGTCAACATCCCGGTGAGCATTGCCGGACGCATCAACGACGCCGCCTTTGCCGACAGCATCCTGAAAGAAGGCAAGTCAGACTTTATCTCCATGGCCAGGGCACTCCATGCGGATCCCCAGTTCCCGAACCTCTCCCGGGAGGGACGGCTGGACGACATCTGCATGTGCATCGGCTGTAATCAGGGCTGCATCGATGTCCTTGGGACAATGGCGCCTGTCTACTGTGCCATCAATCCGCAGGCCGGCCGGGAGAGGGAATTGGCAATAAAGCGGGCCGACAGGAAAAAACGGGTCGTAGTTGTCGGGGGTGGTCCCGGAGGTATGTCGGCGGCCAGGGTGGCGGCCTTGAGGGGGCACGAGGTCTCCCTGTACGAGAAGGGCTCTGAGCTCGGGGGGCAGCTGCTGTGGGCGCGGAAGGCCCTGAAGAGGGGCGAGCTGGAACAATGCATCCGTTATCTGGCAACCCAGGTGAGGAAGGCCGGCGTCGATGTCCACCTGAATGAGGAAATGGACACGCGCAAGGTCTATGAGGCACATCCTGACGTTGTGATAATGGCAACCGGGGCGGTACCGTATATCCCGTTCATCCCCGGGGCCGACAAAAAGCATGTCCATACCTATCTGGATATCCTTGGCGGCACGGTTGAGCCGGGGAAGAAGGTGCTGGTGATCGGCGGCAAGCTGATAGGGACCCAGATAGCGCAGCTCATATCCAGCAAGGGTTCGTCCGTGATCCTGACGGAGCCCTCGCCGGCCGTCTGTCAGGATGCCGGCGGCAGGACAAAATGGCTTCTGCTTCTCAATGTGCAGAGAGATCCGAACATCGATATCCGCCTGGAGACAAGCGTTGAGATGATCAATGACAATTCCGTGATCCTGCAGTCCAAGGGAGCGGTCGAAGAGGTCAAGGATATCGACATGGTTGTCCTCTGCCTGGGGGCGGCCTCCGATAACCGTCTGGCGGATGATCTGAAGTGGGAAGGAAAGCTTCCGGATATTCTCACCATCGGGGATTGCACCATGCCAAGAAAAATGACCGAAGCGATCTATGAGGGGTACGTGGCTGCCCTGCATATTTAGGATTGCCGGACCCGCTTGATTGAAATCTCGAAGAGGACAATACGTATGAATGCGAACAAAGAGATATGGGTACTTCTCGAGGCTGATGATAAGAAGATCAGCCGTCAATCGCTTGCCTTGCTTGAAGAAGGTGAGCGGCTGTCCAGTGAATGCAATGGGCAACTGCACGCTCTTTTTCTCGGCCCGGCCATCGAGGGAATCGGTAGAGAGGCCGGATCGCGCGGTGCCGGCAAGCTCTGTCAATTCGTAGATGAAGGGTTGCGTCAGTACGATCCGCTCTTTTATGAACAGGTTCTCCTCGACCTCCTGAAGGGGAGGCAGCCGTTGCTGCTGCTGGCCCTCTCTTCATCCCTTGGTTCGGACCTTCTGCCCCGCCTGGCATTCAAGCTCAATGCGCCACTTGTGACGAACTGCGCGGAGATAGAGGTGCAGGCAGACGGAGAGCTGCAATTCAGCAAACCGGTCCAGCAAGGCCGCCTCTTTGCGACAGTACAGTGCAAGGGAGAGGGTGTGAGAATGGCCACCTTCCTTCCTGAAAGGCTCACCAGCCGCGAAGCATCGATGGAAAATGACGGAGAGGCTGAACTTGGCGAGTTGAGAAAGCCTTCGGAAGCGGAAGTCTCACCGATAAAGGTGACCGGTTTTCTGAAGGCCGATCATCGCACCATCGATATCACGGAGGCGGAAATCATAGTCGCGATAGGCAGGGGCATGGGCTCGAAAGAGAACCTGCGGGCAATAGAGTCTTTTGCGGATCAGATCGGCGGGGCCATCGGCGGAACCCGTCCCATGGTGGATGCGGGCATCCTGCCATACGAGCGCCAGATCGGTCAGACCGGGAAGCGGGTATCGCCCAAGCTGATTTTCCTGTTCGGCATTTCAGGAGCAACCGAGTTCGTGCAAGGCATTGCAAATGCGGGAACCAGTGTGGCCATTAACATCGATAGTCAGTCATCGATCCTTAAAGCTGTCGATTTGGGCATAGTGGGGGATCTCAACGTACTGGCGCCAAAAATTGTTCAGCATATCAGCACGGCTATGAAGCGGGCGTAGGGTCCAAGAGAAACCGTGCAGCATAAATTTCGTTCCCAGGGCCCGTACTGGTGGGAATAAGGTCGAATGGAGAAGAATAGTTATGATATCCGGAGTAGAAAGCGTGTTGACATCCCCTGAAAGGTACGTTGCGTTTTTCCTTCTCGGTGCGGTTGCACTCGTAGCGGCCTGGACCGTTTACCGCCGCTTCGCCCTGATCGGTCAGGGGCGTTCCGTCGCGCCAGCGCATGAGTCCGCGGGGGCACGACTGAAAAGGTTTCTCCTGTACGTGCCGGGTCAATGGTCCAATATCAGGAACGTTTCCCTGCGCGACGCCGCCGGCATTCAGCACCTCATGCTGTTCTGGGGCGCAATCCTTCTGGTTCTCTATTACCTGGTCTTCTTTTTTATCGGAGACGGATTCGGGATTCAGAATCTGGTGCGGGAGAATCTTCCGGCGCGTTTTTTCCTGGCCGTCACGGAAATTTTTGCACTGTTGCTTCTCATCGGCCTGACATGGGGAGTTGTCCGCAGGACGCTGCTCAAACCGGGCAGGTTGGGCCCCGATTTTGAAGCGGCGCTTTTCGTAGGCATCACCCTTTCAGCATACGCTCTGATCTTCAGCCTTTTCAGTCTTGAAGGTCTGCGGTTCATCTTCAAATCGACTTCATACGCGGGCCCCGTGTCCGGGCTGCTGGCCGGGTGGTTCATCGGAATGCCTGGCGGGCCTGACGGTTTGGCCGGCATGTTTCACGTTGCCTGGTGGGTACAGGGAGTGATTCTCGCCTGCTTTATGTTTTACGTACCATATTCCAGCCATCAGCACGCATTGTTCGCCCCGTTCAATATCCTGGCAAGTTCTCCGCAACCAAGGGGGATGATCTCTGCGATCGTGATGGACGACAGTTACAGGGGAGTGTCCGGTGTGGAGGACTTTACCTGGAAGCAGCTTCTGGAGTTTTATGGCTGTGCCCAGTGCGGCAGGTGCCAGGATGTCTGCCCTGCCACCGCGGCTGGAAAAGCCCTTTCCCCGAAGAAGGTTATTCAGGATTTAAGGATCTGGATGGATGAAACCGGGAAAATAGTACCGTTCTGGAAGGGAGGGGACAAAGACGGGAAGGGTGAGCCGGGCGATGCCGCAGAGCGCGTTTCCGACGAGGAACTCTGGTCGTGCACCACATGCATGGCCTGCGTCAAGGCCTGCCCGGCCTTCATCTCCTCCCTCGACAAGATCGTCGATCTGCGCAGGGACCGTGTCCTTGCCCGCAGTAAGTTTTTCCCCGAACTGACCAACCTTTTCAAAGATCTGGAGAACTTTGGCGATGTCTTTGCCAAAGGCGTGGCAAGGCGGGAGGATTGGGCCGTGGGGAGGGACGTCAAGGTCCTCTCGAACCATAATGAGGCTGATACCCTCTTCTGGGTCGGATGTCAGGCGTCTTTCCATGACCGGCACCAGAAAAGCGCGATCAATCTGGTCGAGGTCCTGCGCCGGGGCGGCGTTGACCTTGCCATCATGGGAAAGGGCGAGCTCTGTTGCGGCGATCCGCTGCGGCGGCTGGGCAATGAATACCAGTACCAGAGTTTTGTCCGCAGAAATGTCGAACAGCTGAAGAAGCTTCGTTTCAAGAGGATCGTGACATACTGTCCCCATTGCTACAACACCCTGAAAAATGAGTATCCTCAGTTTGGCGGGAAGTTTGAGGTGGTTCATTACACGGAAATCCTGGGGGATTTGATCAGTACCGGAGCACTTCCTCTGAAAAATTCCGAGCCTGTCAAGGTTGCCTACCATGACCCCTGCTACCTGGCGAGAGGGAACGGGATTGTGAAGGGGGGGGACATTCTTGCCGGTCTCCCCGGGACCAGCTCTCTGGAGATAGAACGTTCCGGCGAGAACACCTTCTGCTGCGGGGGAGGGGGCGGAGCCATGTGGATGCGCGATACGGGCGGAGCCAAAATCAACGAAATACGGGTCAAGGAACTGGTTAAAGATAATCCCGAGGTTATTGCAACTTCATGCCCTTACTGCGTAGTGATGCTGGAAGACGGCATCAGGTCGCTCGGGCTCGAAAAAGTGAAATGCAAGGACCTGATTGAAATTGTCAGTGAGATGGTCTAACGAATGAGGCGGGGGAGAATCTGATCATGAAGATCGGCGTGATAATCAATACCATCAAATTTATTTATGCCCAGACCGGTACCGAGATAAAAAACAATTATGTGTGCCAGGATGACGTCATCAACATCATCAACCCGTTGGATGAACTGGCCCTGGAATATGCCCTTTGGTTAAAGGACCGGCATGCGGATGTGTCGGTTGTGGTTCTGGCCCTGGGCGATAAATCTGCCGAGAACGGCCTCAGGAAGGGCCTTGCCGTTGGCGCTGACAAGGCCGTCCACATCATCTGTGAGGATTGTCAGGCCCTGGATTCCTTCGCATCCTCGGCCGCTATTTCTGCCGCCTGCAAACGTGAAAAGTTCGACTTGATACTTTGCGGCGCCGCACGGATATCGGACAATGACTGTACGGAGGGTTCATATGTGGCGGGGCGTCTGGGTATTCCCCACATAACGGGGGTTGTAACCATATCCGTCGGCCCCGGTACGCGCAGCATCGAGGTGCAGC
>JBAQPK010000086.1:0-1774 GCA_049305715.1 Desulfuromonadaceae bacterium
GCCAAGGCCGAAACCGGCAAGCCGTCAATCATCATCGCCACGACCCATATCGCCTATGGCAGCCCCAAGTGCCAGGGGTCATCCGGCGCGCACGGCTCGCCGCTCGGCGCTGACGAGATCGCGGCCACACGCGCCAAACTCGGTTGGGATGCTCCGTCGTTCGAGATCCCGCAGGATGTTCGAGACACCTGCCGACAGCGGGTCGAAGAACTGAAACAACGCTACGCCGCCTGGCAGCGCGGTTTTGCATCATGGCAGGCCGCCAATCCGGAAAAAGCCAAACTTTGGGATGAAATGTGGAATAAGCGGCTGCCTGCTGATTTGACGGATGAATTGCTGGCGGCGGTAAACGGCAAGGATGGCGCTACCCGGGCACTCTCGGGAGCAGTCCTGCAAAAGGTGGCGGCACTGATACCATCGGTTGTCGGCGGTTCGGCCGACCTGTCCCCATCCAACAACAGCGACATCAAGGGGGCTCCCTCGGTGCAGGCCGACAGTTTCGCCGGCCGCAATCTGCACTTCGGCGTCCGCGAACATGCCATGGGGGCGGTCGTCAACGGCATGGCGCTCTATGGCTGCTTTATCCCGTACGGTGCGACATTCCTGGTCTTTGCCGACTACTGCCGTCCGTCAGTCCGTCTCTCCGCCCTGATGGGGGTGCAGTCGATCTACATCTTCACCCACGACTCCTTCTTTGTCGGTGAAGACGGCCCGACGCACCAGCCGATCGAGCATGTCTCCTCTCTTCGCCTGATCCCCGGCCTGCAGGTTATCCGTCCTGCCGACGGTGTTGAAACCGCGCTGGCCTGGCAGGCTGCCCTGCAGTACAGCGGCCCGACCGCGCTGATCCTGACCCGCCAGAAACTGCCGGTGATCGCCCGGAAGGGAACGTTTATTCCGGCTGACGCGCTCAAAGGCGGCTACACCGTTTCCACGCCGGAAGGTACGCCCGATGTGGTGATCCTGGCCAGTGGGTCCGAGGTGCATGTGGCCGTCGAGGCGGCCGGGATACTGGCATCACAGGGTGTGAATGCCCGCATCGTGTCTGTCCCCTGTCTGGAAACCTTCCTTGCCCAGTCGGCTGAGTATCGCAGCCGGACCCTTCCGGGCGGAATACCGCGCGTGGCCTTTGAGGCCGGACGGGGAATGCCGTGGGGGAGCCTGATCGGTTGTGACGGGCTGTTTATCGGCATAGAACATTTCGGCGCGTCGGCGCCGGACAAGATTTTGGCTGAACAGTTCGGTTTCACCGCACCGCAGGTGGCCGGGAAGATTGCGGCGTTTTTGAAGAAATAAATAAAAACGTATAGGTACGTTTCCATGGAACTGATCGAACAGCTCAAAAAACCGCTCCTTTTTTCCGGCCTTAATGATGCCGACCTTGCCGAGTTGGCCGCTATTACGGTTCGCCGTACCTTCCGGAGGGGTGAAACCCTGTTCAGCGAAGGGGACGAGGCCACCGGCTTTTATCTGCTGGTATCCGGAAGCATCAAACTCTGCCGGATGTCACCTGACGGGCGCGAGAAGGTGCTTCATTTTGTCAACCCGCGCGAAACATTTGCCGAAGCCGCTTTTTTCGGCGACGGCAAATACCCGGCCGAAGCCCGTGCAATGGAGGCGGGAGAGGTGCTGTATCTTCCGCGTCAGGGGTTCATGGAGCTGATGAGCCACAATCCCAATTTTGCCTTTAACCTGGTGGTGTCGCTTTCACTCATGCTGCGCCAGTTTGCCCGTCAGATTGAGGAACTTTCCTTTGCCGATGTTACATCGCGGT
>JBAQPK010000087.1:0-1685 GCA_049305715.1 Desulfuromonadaceae bacterium
GGTGACGTTGCCACGGCACGGGAACTGTTTACTAAATTTCTTGACCAGAACCCGAACCATGAACTGGCAGCCAATGCTCTCTACTGGATTGGCGAGACTCACTACAGCGAAAAAAATTATGAGTCGGCGATCCTGTCTTATCAGGAGGTCATAAAGAAATATCCCGGCAAGGAGAAGGTCGTTGCCGCCATGCTGAAGCAGGCTATGGCTTTCGAAGCGATCAAAGACCCAAAGAGCGCTAAATATGTTTTGAAGAAACTGATAGAGAACTATCCAAAAAGCGAGGAAGCCAAGAAGGGCAAAGATATGCTGAAGGCGATCAAGTAGGCCCCTCTGATAAAAATTAAAAAGGGCGGCACCGAATATTCGGGCCGCCCTTTTTTACATGAAAAACGCCGTTAAATCACAGTACCCCTTTTGTCGACATGACCCCCACCACGCGGGGATCCAGCTGACTGGCGCTGTCCAGTGCCCGGGCAAAAGCCTTGAAGCAGGCTTCAATGATGTGGTGAACATTATCGCCATACATGACGTTGATATGCAGGTTGAGGCCGCAGTGGTTGACAAAGGCCTGGAAGAACTCCCGGGCCAGTTCTACGTCGAACTCGCCAATCTTCACTTTCGGCAGGGTGACATGATACACCAGATACGGTCGCCCGGAGATGTCAACCGCCACGCTGGCCAATGTTTCATCCATCGGCACGGTAGCCTGGCCATAGCGGCGGATCCCTTTTTTATCACCCAGCGCCTGCTTGAATGCTTCGCCTAACACAATTCCGATATCTTCGACCGTATGGTGAAAATCGATATCGATGTCGCCGCTCGCTTCAACGTCCAGATCAAAAAGGCCATGCCGGGCAAAAAGATTGAGCATATGATCAAGAAAAGGTACCGACGTGCAGATGGTAGCATTCCCGGAGCCATCAACAGTCAGCGACAGCTTGATTTTTGTTTCTTTCGTGATCCGTTCAATAGTGGCGCTTCGCGACATACTTATCCTCCAGGGTTGCGTTAACCGATTTCTTTAATAGCAGCCAGCGTTGCTTCCATTTCTGTTCTCGTCCCGATCGAAATCCGCAAACCATTCACCAGCAGGGGATCGGAGAACAGGCGCACCAGAATTTTGCGCTCGAATAACCCCTCATAGACCCGCGTGCCATTCCTGTCTGGTGGTGTAGCAAAAACATAGTTGCCTTGAGACGGGATTACGTTGTAGTCGATGGAACGCAATTCTGAGGAGAACCACTCGCGTGTGTCCCGAATCTTGTCGCAACATTCCTTTAAATATTCCTGGTCCAGGAGAGCAGCCACACAGGCAGCCTGGGCCAGGCGGTCCAGGTTGTAATGGTCGCGGATCTTGTCCAGCGCGGCGATGATCTCGGGGCGGGCTACGGCCAACCCCAGACGCATTCCGGCCAGGGCATAGCTTTTTGAAAGGGTACGGGTTACAACAACATTGTCATACTTTCGTACCAGATCCATGGCATTTCCATCGGCAAAATCGGCATAGGTCTCATCCAACACCAGCAAACCGGCGCAACGCTGTGCCAACTCTTCAATGTACTCGACGGGAAAAGCCGGTCCGAGCGGCGCATTGGGGGTGGTCAGAAAAAAGACCTTCCCCTCGTAACGTTCAGGAAATCCCGCGATGAGGAAATCATCCGTCAGGCTGAACGTGCGCACCC
>JBAQPK010000088.1:0-1509 GCA_049305715.1 Desulfuromonadaceae bacterium
ACCCGAAAGATATCAAGGCCTTTTACATGCGACAGAATGCTGACGGCCGTACCGTGGCCGCCATGGATCTGCTGGTGCCGAAGATCGGCGAGATCATCGGCGGCAGCCAGCGCGAGGAGCGGCTGGATCGCCTGGAAAACCGGATGGTCGAGATGGGGATTGCCCGGGAGCCGCTCTGGTGGTATCTGGACAGCCGCCGCTGGGGGAGCTGCCCCCACGCCGGTTTCGGACTCGGTTTCGAACGGCTGGTCATGTATCTCTCCGGGATGGAGAATATCCGCGACGTGATCCCGTTTCCAAGAACACCACGGCACTGCGAGTTTTAATCGTGTTCATATTCTGTCTCGAAATTCATCTCTCCCTGCCGTCCCATTCCCTCAAGGAAAAACGCGGCATCGTCAAGAGCATCCTCGGTCGGGCCAGAAACCGCTTCAATGTGGCGTGCGCCGAGGTCGATCGCCAGGACAATGCCACGGTGGGGGTGCTTGCCTTTGTCACCGTCAGCCCGGACAAAAACATCCCGCGGCAGGCGCTGGAACGGGTCGAGGAGTGGATCTACGAGGGATGGCCGGATGTTGAGATAACGGCAGCGGATATCTCCGAGATATGAACAGCGGCTCCCCGTTCCATGACGATAAACCTTGAAACTATTACCTGCTTAAGTGTATAAATACTGCTTGCCTTTGTGCCGTGACATGTACCCGGTGCTTGATGAACTTCCTGTTGCAACTCCTCTGCAAATACCGGCATTCTCTGCCGGCGCACCATAATCCGCACTTCCTGGAGCCTGTGTGAAAATCTGTTCGCTGGCGAGCGGCAGCAAGGGTAACTGTCTCTATCTGGAGACCGGGGATACCCGCGTCCTGATTGATGCCGGACTGTCGCTGCGCGAGACGCTGCTCCGCATGGAAGCGGTCGGAATCGACCCCTCCCGCATCGACGCGGTGCTGGTCACCCATGAGCATATCGACCATATCCGGAGCGCCGGCTCTTTCGCGCGCAAGTTCACGGTGCCGGTTTTCGCCAGCCATCTGGTCCATGCGAAGGCGGATAAATATTTCAAGAAGACCCGGGTCTGCGAGTTTGAATCCGGCTCGGCGCTCACTTTCAGAGATGTCCGGATCGACCCGGTGCCGATTACCCATGACAGCTGTGATCCGGTCGGCTTCGTGATCGAATCCGCCGAGGGGCGCGCCGCCTCGGTTACCGATCTGGGCATCGTCACGCGCCTGGTGACCGAAAAACTGCGCGGCTGCCGCTTTCTCAACCTGGAATCGAATCACGACGTGGATATGCTGATGAACGGCCCCTATCCGTGGGAGCTGAAGCAGCGCATCAAGTCCCGTCACGGCCACATATCCAACGAAGAGTCGCTGCAGCTGCTGCACGAACTTGCCCACGGGGGGCTGGAAGCCCTGGTGATGGCGCATCTCTCCGAGGTGAACAACCATCCGGAACATGTGGTGCGCACCACCCGGGCTTTTTTGAGTGACCAGAACATCTGTGCGC
>JBAQPK010000089.1:0-3109 GCA_049305715.1 Desulfuromonadaceae bacterium
CGGTTTTTTTATTCGATGGAACAGACCTATTTGAAATTACTCCGCAGTCCGTCTTCAGTGTTGGTAATGGTGTTCGCAGGAAATGCAACCTTACCCGAATCGATAACAACGCGAATATGATCCGGTGCCTCTCCAATGCGAACCTTGGAAATAGCAAACTTGTTGATCACGAAGGTTTTTGATTTCAGTTGCTTTTTTGCTCCCGCGATATCGATGACGAGCCGTTCGGGACTCGACAGTTTAATGGTCTTATAATCTGTAATAGGCCGGTTAGCCCGTATTTCAATATAGGATTTTCCTGTCGCTATCCCCGTTATCGTAAGTGCTGAGGGGGGCGCCGATGAAGCAGGGACCGGCACTACCGGTTCAAGTTTTGGAACTCGTATCACGGTGGAAGCCGCAGGGGAAGTGACTTCGCTCGCCGCTGCAACAGGCGTCGTCAATGAGGCGGCCGGTTTAGCGGCTGGCTCATCAAGTCCAAGCGGGTCCTCTTCCGGAACTGCGCCTGCCGGAGGAATCACTGCTGCGATTGCGGGCGGCTCAACTTTCGCGACAGGTTCAAGTGGCGGCACAGGTTTGGGCTCCGGCTCAGCAGCAGCCGAACCTCCAAATGTTACCGTCAGCAACTTGCGATCAGGGGAAGCAGTGACAGAGATATCAGATTCAGAAACGAGATTGAAAATGATTCTGCTGACGACAATTCCGGAAATCTGAGCTTTGTCGACGCTGATGCTTGATATCGCGCCTTTGTTGACGACAATTAAGGGCTCGACTTTTTCCGGGTCAGCTTCGGCGATGTCAACGACTGCACGTGCCTGGCCAGGCACTTTGTAGTAGGTGTATGTCATTGCAATATCAGAAGAAATTTCAACCGATACGGTGCTTCCGGCGATAACCGGTTTGACATCAAGCAGTTCCGCAGCAAGAACAGCGGAATGCATGCACCCCAGCATTGCCAGGAACAGTACGGCAGAGAGAGTTTTTTTCATGTAGTAAGCCTCCTTAAGGTCTGTCAGCAAAATCACACCAAATATCATCATTAAAACTTGTCGTTTGCTGTTTTATTGAAGTCAGAAGTCCTGCAGGTCTTCATCTGAAAAATCAAGACTGTCAGAAAAGTTTGCTGCATTCAGTCGCGAACTGATATCCCTGAAACCGGGATCTATGGCAAATATTTCGTTTAAAAGAGAATTTGCTTCTTCTTTTTTTCCCGCCGCTTCGAATCCTGTTGCCAGCTCATATTTCACCGCACAGCTCGCTTCTATGCTTAACCCCGGTTTTAACAGGGCCTGCAGCATGGATATGGCTTTTTCAAGCTCTCCGCGCTCTCTCAGGCACGCACACTGCATAATCAGGCATTCCACCCGTCGCGATGCGTCTCGCGACGCCTGACGAAACTCGTTGATCGCCTCATCGTATAAACCCATTTCTTTAAATGCCTGACCAAGATCAAAATGCGACTGGGCGTCAGAGTTCTCCATTTCATTGCCGAACCGTACCCCGCGCGGAACGGTATTGATGGAGTCAAACAAGTCGCCGACCGAGTCAAGCCAGTTGTCATTTGCTGAAGCCGTATTTATTTCCTGATGCGATGATTCCATGGCGTCGTCGATATCAATCTCGATTTCGATATCCTCATCAGGCTGCAGTGCCGAATCATCAGCTGTCGTGCCTCCCCATGTGTCCGGAACCGTTTCGGGTGTGAGTTCGGCCTCAACCGTTCCTGAGTCAGGAACGGTTGTTTGTATTGAAGGGGCCGTACCTGCCAATGGCATGGCACGATCTGCAGCCCCGGAAGCAGAATGCAGTGATTTCAGCCGTGATGTAAGCGAATGTACTTCACTCTCGTTGCCGGATGCAGTGGCAACCCTGATGAGGCCTTGCAAGACTCTGGTACTAATCGGATCAATCTTGTCGAGGGAGTGATAAACCTGTTCCAGTTCTTGCAGGAAACCGGCCGCAATCAGGGTCTCCTCGTACCGGTCCAGCAGTTCAACCGCCTCTGCACTGTTTTGTTCAGCAGTGAGAGACGAGATGAGGCCGAGCATCGCCGCAGGTTCTGCCGGAAAATGTTTCAGATAGTGCTGATAGGCAATCTTGGCCCGGTGTGGTTGTTCAAGCAGTTGATAGGCCCTTGCCGTCAGGTTCCAAACGTGTTTGTTGCCCGGATTGCTGCGAAGAAGGCTCTGGAGGCCGCCTATGGCAGATGCTGCATTACCCTGGTTGACCTGTTCCGTGAGCACCTCAAGCAGGAAGTCCGGCTTGTCGGGGAAAAGCTGCTGGATACGGGCACAAACTTTGGAAAGTGAAGCATTGTCACTACGTTCCAGCAGCATGGAGGTCGCTTTCGCGAATACGGCGTATGATTCGTTCCTCTTCCCCAGTTGCATGCAGGCTTCAGCAAGTTTGATTTTTATCGGTATATTCTGAGGGTCAACGTTTTGCATCCTGTCGAGAATGCTGATCGCCTCCGGAATATTGCCGGTTTTTTTATAGTATTCATATACAACTCTGTATTCAGAAAGGGAATTTGCAACGAGGCCATACTTTTCGTTCAGTTCAGCAAGCGTGAGGGATAGTGAAATGTCTTCGGGAAAAAGCTTTTGCAGCTGTTTGTAGACTGCAATAGCCTTCAGAAAAAAACCATTCTTTGAAAAATGATTTCCGATGGTCTCAAATTCTTTGCGGGCGTCATTATTCCTTCCGCATTTAATTAGCAGCTCGGCCAGCTTCTGGCGCAGGTTAACAGCGGCAGGGTCCAATTTCAGAATCTGCTCGTACGCCTTGACGGCTTTGTCAAGCTGGCCGCGTAGAGCAAACTTTTGAGCATCATCAATCAGAGTGTCTTTTTTAGAACTGACTGCCATCAATGTCCCCGAGTCGAAATTATCTAAAAACAACCAAACATTAATGACTCTATAACTTTCAAAAACTACTGTAGTGGCGGCAGTTTGTCAAGCTTAATATCTTGGTTATATTAGGATAATCGGTGTTTTATGAGGTTTTATTTTGCTTTGACATGGCCCCAAAAATCCTTTACGGTACGTACCGATGTCGGGGTGATGAACCGACTGAAAATAGTTACTGAGTGATGTGGCGCATGTACTTA
>JBAQPK010000090.1:0-9937 GCA_049305715.1 Desulfuromonadaceae bacterium
CCTTTATATAGTTTCCGGTCGCATTTTCAGGCGGCAACATTGAAAATGCCGCACCGGTTCCCGCCATGATACTCTCGACAGTGCCGTTAAAAATGCGTCCGGGATACGTATCGACCGTGAACGTAACCTTCTGTCCCGGCTTGACGTTGATGAGTTGACTCTCCTTGTAGTTCGCCGTAACCCATGCGTCTTCCAGAGTGACCAGAGCCATCAGCGACTGACCTGGCTGGATGTAATTCCCCCGCTCAACATTTTTTTTGGTGATGTAGCCATCGGCTGGCGCAACAATGCGCACATAGGAGAGATTGAGTGACGCTGCTTCAAGCTCACTCTGCTTTTGCGCAACTCGGGCATTGTTGGAGACCGTCCCTGAAATGCCAATGACCGCCAGGGCCCGGCGTTCCGCCTCCTGAGCTTCCTTAAGCTGCAACTGGGCAATCTTCCTGGCGGTTGCAAGCTTTTCAATTTGCTCTTTTGCTATGATTTGAGTGGTAAAAAGCTCTTCTCCGCGCACAAGATCAAGGTTTGCCTGATCGAGCTTGGCCATGGCAAGTCCAACGCTCGCCCTGGTGCTCTCAAGCTGGGCGTAGTCGCTGGAGGTTTCGTTTCTGGCCATATCCAGAGTGGCGGTTGCCGTCTTCACCCGTGACTGATAGTCTGCGGCGTCGAGTTCTACCAGCAGGTCACCCTTGCGCACGAACTGGTTATCGGTGACGGCCACCCGCTTCACCACAGCAGGAATCCGGCTGGATACCAGATGAATATGCGATTGTATAAAAGCATTATCCGTTTTGATATGAGTCTTGCTCTGCAGCCACAGATGCACTCCAAAGGACGCCGCGCAGATGAGAGCTACGAAAAGAATGACCCATCCAAGCAATTTCTTATTTGGTAGTTTCTTCCCGCTTTTTGTTTCCAGGCTGCCTGTCTCATTGCCGTTTTGTTCCGCCATTACCTTCCTCTTGAAACAACCTTCCTGATTTTAGCCGGAATCGAGCGTGAACAGGGTATGAACGTCGAACAGTGGCCGCACGAGCCGTAGCCCCACTCTTTGAAATGTTCGCTGTTACCATGCTTGCTGCACAGGGCGACCTCTTTACCCGCAACGTTGACCGCTCCGGTCGGACAACGTCCGGCACAGGCGGAGCAACTGCCGTCGAACGCATACAGACAGTAACCGTACGCCTCCGTGTAGGGGCGGATGGTCGGTTTCAGTTTGAGGGTGGTGATGACGCTGCAGACGCGGCCGTAGGCGCCGCGTTCGGTGATCAGCGCCTGCTGCAAACCGAAGGTGCCGACACCGGCGGCAAAGGCCACGTGCCGTTCGGACCAGAACGGCAGCCACCCGTCCGAATCGTAACGGGGATCGATGTTGGGAGCATTGGCCTCCCCCCCATGCTGCTCGAAAAAACGGCTTAAACCGCGACGCACCACGTTGAGGAACTTGGAACCGTTCCACTTGCCCGAAGAAAACTCGATGGCCGAATAACGCGACTCCTTCTTGTAGCTGCGGAAGATGTGCTCGGAAAACGGGAGGAACACGCTGATAACCGACTGGGCTCCCGGCAGCCATTCCTGCGGGAGGCGATGCTGCGAGCCGACAACCTCGGGATCTTGGAAGCGCTCGAAAAGCGGATCATCCGCGGCGGCAACCCCCACCACCGGCAGATCCCAGATGGGGTGGTTATCACCCTCCGGCAGGGCATTGCGGAAATCCGTTGTAATTAGATTATTGAGATAACTGACTATGTCATCCTGTGAGATGTCGGGCTGAAAATCCGCCGCCACCCGGTTTTGCGGCGTCGGATCAGGCAGGAAGAACTTCGGGTGGATTCCCGGCGGAATATCCTCGCGTCTGGTGATCTGCTCCGGGTTGGGGGCCGCGGAACCCTTGAAGATCAGTTCGTGCTCGAACGGCTTGCGGAAGCCGGGAGGAGAACCTTTGGTAAAATCGTAGGCCACCCAGATCCAGAGCTGCTCATAGCGCTCTTCCAGCAGTTCTTCGGCGAGCGAGGCCGGCGTCTGTCCCTCTTTCAAGCGGGTGGCCCCCTCCTGCGGAAAGACCTCCCTCTCAACAAAATAATACACCTCCTGACGGAGCGGCGGAGCAAAATGGCGCAGGGTGGCGGTGCGATCCGACGTGCGCACCGCCAGCACCTTGCGCGGATCGGGACGATAGCCGTCGTAATTGACCTGCATGATGTATTCGGTCAACGCCTCCAGCACCGATTGGCGATTGAGGATGCGGGGATACGGTTCGCCCCATTTTGGAATTTCATTCACATAAACGACAGGACGTGGCTCTGACATACATTGCACCTCTCATTATTATTTTGAATACAACTCTATCAACTCTCCCGCCGCCCCTTTAAAGAACGCAACGGTCGTCGGCGACTCTCCCAGACGTACCTCCCTCGGCTCCACGGTGATCTCATATCCGGCACTCCGGACCCGCTCAATAACACCGGAAACATCGGTTGTAGATAGGGCGATATGCTGCAGGGGATGGTTTGCCTCCGGAATGTTGGCCGGGGCGGCGCTGTCCAGCAGCGCGGCCAGTTCAATATGGCTGCCGTCACCGGTATCCAGCAGTACCAGGCGTTTACCGGGAACATCCTTCTCTTTGACCACCAGCATACCCAGTACATCCCGGTACAGCTTGAGCGAAGCCCCCAGGTCTGTGGTGCGCACCGCGATGTGGTGGATGCCCCCTCCGGGCAGCAGTGGATTGTCGATGTGTCGGGTCATATTATCTCCCTCTTATTAGTGCACCATTCACCATCAAACCGGATTCATGCTGCCGGTGCGGCATGCTGCCAGTCCATGGGAACATGGCGGAATCCGGCTTTCACCCCGGCCTCCCAGATCAAAGGATAAAATCCGTCGTAAGAAAATGGGATTTACGTTCCCTGACGATGTCGCTGATGATTTCCCTGTTAAGTCCGGTCTCCCTGGCCGCTACCACAATGCGGACAGAGAATATCCGCAGGGCATCGGCAACCGACTGGGTTCCCTCCGCAGAATTTTTGCGACCGTTGAAGGGGAAGCTGTCGGGGCTGCGCTGGCACTGGCTGTTGATGTTGATCCTGCACACCTGGTTGACCAGGGCATCAACAAGCTGAGCCATCTGATCGCTGTCGCGGCCGAAAATGCTGGCCTGCTGGCCGTAGGGTGAGGCGACCACATACTCGATCACTTCACTGATATCGTCGAACGGCACCACCGGTATGACCGGACCAAACTGTTCTTCGTGGTAAACCCGCATGGCGGGTGAAACCGGATAGAGCAGAGCCGGGTAAACCAGGGAGCCGCTGGAGGTGCCGCCGTCCGGATTCACCACCGTGGCGCCGGACTGAATGGCGTCCTTCACCAAACCACGGAGATAGGCCGGCTTTTCCGGTTCGGGCAGAGGCGTGATGGTTACATTCCCGTCCCAGGGCATACCGCAGGTAAGAGTCCGGATACTCTCAGCCATGGAAGAGATGAATGTGTCCGCAATGCCGCGGTGAACAAAAAATAATTTCAGTGCGGTGCAGCGTTGGCCATTAAAAGTCAGGCTCCCCCGGATGCACTCTTCCACAGCCTGGTTCAGATCAGCGTCCGGCAGGATGACGGCCGGGTTCTTGGCATCCAGACCGAGTACGCATCGCAGACGATGGGGGCGAGGGTGAATTGTACGCAGTGCATCGGCAACCTTGTGAGTGCCGGTAAAGCCGAGGACATCAATCTGCCCCGAGGCAAGCAGCGGTGAAATAACCGTATCCCCTTCGCCGTAGACCGTCGTGACTACTCCCGCCGGAAAAGAATCGCGGAAGATGTCCAACAAAGGTTGAAAGACCAATATTCCAAACCGCGGCGGTTTGAGCAGGATCGTGTTTCCCATAACCAGTGCGGGAATCAGGGTGGTAAAGGTTTCATAGAGCGGAAAATTGTATGGCCCCATACAAAGCACCACTCCCAAAGGGGCGCGGCGGATCTGGCCGATAATCCCCTGCTGGATGATGAAGCGCGATGAGGCGCGGTCCAGCTCCTTGAGTGCGTCGAGAGTATTGCGAATATAGGCCAGAGCTCGATCGAACTCGGCCGTGGCCTCCTTGACCGATTTCCCGATTTCCCACATCAGCAGCCGGACGACCTGATCCTTCTTTTTCAGGACCCCTGCGGCAAAACGCTCTACGCAGCGAATCCGTTCCCCCACCTGCATGGTCGGCCAGACTCCGCGACCATTTTCATAGGCTCGTACCGATACCGAGAGGGCTTCGAGTGCGGCTGTTTCATCAAGAAGCGGCGTTGACCCGATACGTTTACGCTCAGCGATGCCCCTGTTTTTTATCTGGATCGGAGAATCAATCTTCTGCATCGCTCCATTCCAGCGACGCAACTCTCCATCGATCAGATAATAATCCTGGCAGATCGGCTCCGGGAGACGGTACTCCTCAGGTATGTCCCGTTCTTTCGGGAATAGTTTGGCAATGCTCTTCTTCATACAACTCGATTCCCGGTTGAATATTTATTTTTGCCAGCGCGCCGACACGAAAACCTGCAGCATAGGCGACAAACGCGAATAATGCGCCACTACGGGCGGCAGAACTCATGCCACCGCCGAATGAAAAGGCATGTCACCTCAGGCGCGATCAGAGAACAGCACACCTGCCTTGGCGATATTGTCCCGGTTGATTTCATTGATTATGATTGTTACGGCTTGATCCGGCGCTTTGGTTACTTCGGTAATAGTTGAGGTAATGCCCTTTACCAGCTCTGCTTTCTGATCTTTGGAAAGCTTGGATGCGACATCAATGTTTACAATCGGCATACTGACACTCCTTGCGGTGTTGTTTCGGCAGATCCGCTGCCTGCGGCTCATTCGAATGTTTTGCGTCATGGCTGTCCCTGCTGAACAGAAAAAGGCCGGGGAGAATAATCTCCTCGGCCTCCAGTTTTCTGGTAAGCGATTATGGCAACAGCAATTAACTACAAACTATATAGGCGTATATACCATGAAATTAATAAAGTCAAGAAAAGAGTGCCTTTGACATGTGAAAGTCGATTTCAAGGACGCAGACAGGTCACAATCCGCCCCTGTCAGCATTTTTTGTTTCCGCGCTTGAGCGGGAAAAGTATTACTTTGGAAGCGCTGCCACACTTCGAACGTTGCGCATCAGACGAGGTGTCACTATCATCTCCATCCGTGTGTGAAGTGAACGGATAAAAAAAGGATTCGAAATAGAAGGTTGCCGCATGAGCAACATCATTAAGAAATCTCGACACCACGCATTCGATCATACTTTCGGAAATATTTCCGTCCGCAGGAACAGGGAGTTTGTACTCATACAGCAGACAATTTCTGCTATCGTCGTCACTCAGCTTATGTTCATACAACCTGAAGAACCCGATATAGCCACCCTCTGCCAACTTGTTGAGAAAATCCCGAAATTCCCAATGGGCATATTCAGGCTCATCCAGATTTGTCTGGCAGATCAACGACGCCTCATACCCACCATGCCTGGACGCAGACACAGCAACCGAAAAGCTGACCGGAATTCCCTCCAGATAATAATCAAAACTGATATCAATAAAATGAAAGCCGGAGAAACCAACTGTGTTATGGGCCGTTTCCGTAACAGGTACGCGAAGCTCCCGGTCCATGAGATGGCTGATACTGCCGGCCCCGGTTTTCGTGTATTCCCGCAGAAATTTTTCTATGATCGTTCGTGCTGAAGTTACAGCGCTGTTTTTCATCATTTGAGTGGACATAGTTTACCCGGACCATGGAGTTAATTGTCGCAACCGTTTAATGTAGGACTATAGCACAATTACTGCCGACAACAACCGACAGCCCAAGACATCAATCACGGTTTTTCCACTTCAGCAATGGCGCCCCTGATCGCCGCCTCACTTATCTGCTTGTCCCCCACCAGAACCTTAGTTCTCCTGGTTTTGGTATTGGTCACGACCACCGATGGGGTAGATTTGAGATTGTACCCCCGGTAGACCGCCATATTGCCCTGCATACCGGTAAGCGTATCGGCATAGTTGATTTCTCGGATCTTGACACCAAGCGGTGCAACCGCGGTCTGCACCTCTGCAAAAGTCGGATTTTTGGTTTTCAGCGCAACTTTAGCCAACGCCATGCGCAAAGCCGGGTACTTCTCCTTTTCAAATGTCAGAAACTGCAGATTATACGGAGTAAAATTGAGGGTTTCCTTGTGTATCGGATAATCCACAAAACCAAGCCGGACGGATTTGGAGAGGGTGGGTATCATCTTGTCTATGTCCGGCTCTAATTTGCGACAGGCAGGACAGAACCAGTCACTTACCACATACACGGTGGTCTGGCTGGTTCTCTTGCCTAAAAACAGATCCGGTTCAGCGGCCTGAGAAACGTTTTGAGTACCCAGCAGCGAACCTCCCAGGCCCAACGCAAAAGCAAGGGCGGCAATCAGTATACAAAGCGGTCGTGACTTCATGGTAATTCCTTGCACACACAAATTTTTTAGTACATTCCATACGATTGCAACGCACGCAATAAATACCGCTGTCGCGATGCCGAGACAGATCGGACACCACTGCCCGATCTCGTATTTTTGAATCCAGATGAAGTGAGCTTCCGCACCGGCAGAAGCAAACAGCGCCAGCGGTACGATGACACTGAACAGAATACATGGTTTTTTCAGCAATTGGAGCACCATCAACACGGAAAACCAGCCGATGCCGAACCAGCAGAATTCCACGCCGAGAATTCGATATTGGGCGGTTTCACTGCACGCCGAACAGATTTTGAGCTGTGCGGCAATCGACAGGCCAAATCCTGCCAGCAGCGCCAGCCAGACAACTGTTTCAAAGATCGCGATCCGGAAGCGACCGGTTCCGCCATGTGGTATCATACCTGGGTCCCTGATGCGCCGGTCAATTTCTGCCGCGCAAGTGAAACAATGAGTTCCACAGCCGTTTCCGCGGTGACGGTAGAAGTATCGATACAGAGGTCATACTGATCCATATCTTTCCAGTGCCTCCCGGTCACTTCTTTAAGATAGCGCTCCCGGGCCCGATCCTGCTCCTCAACCGATCGCCGTGCTTCACGCTCGTCAGAGATTTGATACAGATTCATCAATCTCCTGGCACGATATGCCAGAGGAGCATGGCAGAAAACGCGAACCGCCTCAGGAAAATCTTTCAGAATAGATGCCCCGCCATGGCCGATAATAACCGCCCCTGAACCTTTAACAGCGTCGAGTATCACCTGCTTTTCGACTGCAAACAGATCATCATCTTCAGGAAACGGAAACGGCGGCAGCACATATTCCGTATCGGGAGAACCGGCGCTGAATGCCGCCAGCAGTTTTTGGCCGAACGAAAGCAACCGTTCATCGCGGCCCGTAAGCTGCTGTTCATCCTGCTGAAGCTGTTTTGCCGCCCGGGAAAGAATTTCCTGATCCAGGCATGGCACATGAAGAACCTCAGCCACCCTGCGACCGATAAGCAACCCCGCGCACGCGATCATCCGCTCGATGGTAACGACATAATGCGACATATATTCACCTCCTTAGTCAGCAGGCAGGCGAGCGGTTTCCCGGTGTTTTACTGCCTTGCTCAGCAGAAGCACCAACGGCAGCGTTCCAAGAAACAGAAGCGTCATCAGTAAGTATACACGATTAAACGAAAGCATGGCAGCCTGCTGGGACACCACCTTGTCCAGCAGCTCCAACGCTTTCAATTTTGCGGCAGTCACGTCCCCACCCTGCATCTGCAACCGGTTGGTCACCTGATCAAGCCATTGGAGAACATTGGGTGATAATGGCGTGACGTCGGCCGCCAGGTGAACCCGTTGCACGCTCTGCCCCCGCACATACAGTGTGGCCGCCACGGCAATGCCGATACTGCCGAATACCTGGCGGAAGACATTGTACAGGCCGCTGGCTGCCATCATGCGGGAACGCTCCACTGTCGCCAGTGCCGTGGTGCTGACCGATACGAAGGTCATGCCGAACCCTATTCCCTGCAGTGTCTGGATCAAAAACAGATTCCTGTAGTCAACTTCCAGAGAAACCCGGGTCATCAGAAAGAACGAGCATGAAGAAATGAGCAGCCCGGTCGTCACCAGTATCTTGGGGCCAATGCGGTTGTACATGAATCCGGCCACCGGCATGGTCAAGCCGGTGGCGATACTGCGCGGAATCAGTGTCAGGCCAGCTGTCAGCGCAGTATACCCAAGCAGTTGCTGCATGAACATCGGCAGAAGAAACATGCTGGCAAACAGCCCCATGCCGAGTATGCCGCTGATGGTAACACCGGCCGCAAAATTCCGGTCTTTAAGCAGGAACAGATCAACGGCAGGGCGCTTTGCAGTCAATTCACGCCATACAAAGAGAGCCAGGCCGGTAACTGCAAGCAGCAAAAGCGTCACGATAAATCCGGAATCAAGCCAGTCGTAACGCGCTCCTTCTTCCAGCATGAGCTGCAAGGCGCCCAGACCGATAATCAGCAGGACAACGCCGGACAGGTCAATGCCGCTCTTTTCCCGTTTCAGATAGGAAGGATCATGGAGATAGCGCATAACCAGGAGAATGTTGACTATTCCCAGGGGAACATTGATGAAAAAAATCCATGGCCACGAGAACGTGTCGATCAGCCACCCACCGAGAGTCGGCCCCATGGCAGGACCGATGACAACGCCAAGTCCGAATATCCCCATGGCGGTGCCCTGTTCGTGAGGCTCAAAACGCTCGCGGATGATTGACTGCGACAGCGGCCCCAGAGCACCGCCGGAGAGTCCTTGCAATATGCGGGCGACGACCAGAAACGAGAGGCTGCCGGCAAGACCGCATAACAGGGATGTCAGAGTAAAGCAAACCACTGAAAACAGATAAAACCTTCTGCGGCCAAAGCGGGTGCAGATCATGGCGGTCAGTGGCGTTATGATGACGTTCGCCAGAATGTAGCCGGTGGCCACCCAGGAAATTTCCTCGACCGTTGCCCCCAGGTTGCCGCGCATGTACGGGATAGCAACATTGACAATGCTGGTGTCGATAGCACTCAACATCGTTCCGAGCATCACCGTCAGGGTCAGCATCCATTTGTTGCTCTGTTTGTTATTCAATCGGCACCATCAACATATTTCATCCTGCTGCCGATGCTTGTTGCTTAAACATTTTGACGGCGCAAGGCGACCGGTAACTTTGCGTATATGCGCCAGAAGAGACTCAAGCAGCCGCCCTCTCCTGCTGTACGATTTCAGAGCATCTTCAACATTCCCTGCCACTTCATACGCCAGAATGCCTCGCGTCCTCATGAAGGCAGCTGTGACCTTCGGTACCTGCTTCGCCAGGATGACATCGACATCCGACAGAAGCAGAGCGGCCGCCTGCGGCAGCAAGGGCATATGTTCAAGCCGGGGGGGGGCGAGGCGTGGTTCTCTCTCCCATCTCCTCCCACCGGCCTTCGCTGTCAAAATGATACAACCTGAACACTCCTGGAGAATCGATCCGGCCGTTGATCGTAATCCCGTCTGATGTGGCAATTGCGATCAGGGACATATAGGCGCCTGATCATTTGCAACAGCGTTTTTTTGAAGAACAGCTGGCCCGTTTATCCGCTGAATAGCCGTCAGGCATGCCGGGGATAGTGACATCCAGGAGTTTATGACGGCGACCGTACGATGACAGAGCCTTATCTATCGGCCCTCCCAGGGCAAAGGATCGAACTCCTTTGCGATTCAGGGAACTCTGGGCTCCGGGGCCGATCTGGGCAACAAGCACCGCGTGGACGTCACTCAACTGTTCAATAGTGACGTCAACGCCATGCCCCGCTTCCGGTTCGTCCGATGAAGGCTGTGTAATGGCTCGTTTTTCGGTCAGACGGAAAGATCCGTCGTCGTTCACCCCATAGATATAAAATAAGGCTGCCCTTCCAAAATGCTCATTGACAGAAATCCCATCAC
>JBAQPK010000091.1:0-14267 GCA_049305715.1 Desulfuromonadaceae bacterium
CTCCTCTACAGTGCCGGCCTGTACGTCATCGGCATCGATCTGGCGATTGTTATCGGTACGCTTGCCGGTGTCACCTTCATCATTCCCTATGTCGGCACAATTATCGGCATTTGTTTTTCGGTCGTCATGGCGCTGCTTAAATTTAACGATATCCTCCATCCGTTGCTCTGTCTTGGTTGGTTCGGGTTTGTCCAGTTGCTCGAAGGCGCCATCATCACCCCCAGGATTGTCGGCAACACGGTCGGACTGCACCCCCTGGTGGCTATCGTGGCCTTGCTGATCGGCGGCCAGATATTCGGCATCCTCGGCATGCTGCTGGCAGTGCCGGTTACCGCCGTGCTGCAGGTATTCCTCCGCTCCCTGGCCGAGTACTACCGTGCCTCCGAGTTTTACCGGGAAGGGTGACGATATGGCAGGCCTTCGAATCGAATCAGTCGCTCCCGGTTCTATTGCCGACGATCTGGAGGTGGCGGCGGGCGACCGTCTGCTGGCTGTTAACGGCCATCCGCTGCGTGACCTGATCGATTACAGCTACTACACCGCTTCCGAAGAAGAGTTGCTGCTGGAGATTGAAAAGCCTGATGGTGAACTGTGGGATCTGGAGGTCGAACGAGGCGCCGGAGAACCGCTCGGGCTGATATTTTCTGCTCCCGCTCCCGCCCGGTGTGATAACAACTGCCTATTCTGCTTTGTGCACCAGCTCCCCAAGGGTCTTCGAAAGCCGCTGTACGTCAAGGACGAAGATTATCGCCTCTCATTTTTAAACGGCAACTATGTCACGCTGGCCAACATTAAATCCCCGGCGCTGAATCGCATCATCGAACAACGCCTCTCCCCCCTGTATATTTCTGTTCACGCAACCAATCCTGATTTGCGGGAACGTCTGCTCGGTACGTCCGGTATCCCTCCCGTTCTGGAACAGTTGCAGCGGTTGGCCGCCGCCCGGATTGTGATGCATACGCAGGTGGTACTCTGCCCCGGACTGAATGACGGAGAAGAACTGCAGCGTACCGTGAACGAACTGGCTGCTCTCTTCCCGGCGGTACAGTCATTGGCGATCGTTCCGCTTGGCCTTACCAGGCATCGCCGGAAACTGCCGGAGTTGACACCGGTTGACGCCGAATATGCCCGGGAATTTATTTCAATATGGCAGCCACAGGCTGAAACTCTGCGCAGAAAGCTGCGCCAGCCGTTCCTTTTTCTGGCGGACGAATTTTACCTCAAGGCCGGGCTGCCATTCCCGCCGATAAAAGAATACGGCAATTTTCCGCAGATCGAAAACGGCGTCGGCATGGTGCCGCTCTTTTTGAAGGAAGCTGCCCGGTTGCTGCGGAGGGTCCGGCCGATTGGAACATTTTGTGCGACGGTGGTCACCGGAGTTTCGTCGTTTGGATTTGTCAGCGACTTTCTTGCCCGGCTGGGGGAGAAGAGTGGCGTCGATATCGTGCCGCTGGCGGTTGAAAACAGACTCTTTGGACCGAGTATTACGGTAAGTGGACTGATCACGGGCAATGATATCGTCGCGGCGCTTGCCGGTTTCCACGCCGGTTCATGCCTGCTCGTGCCTGATGTCATGCTGAAAGAAGGGGAGGGGATTTTTCTGGATGACGTTTCGCTGGACGAGCTTGAACAGCGGATCGAATGCCCGGTTATCGTTTTTGATTCAACTCCGGGAGGGTGCTGCAGGGCGCTGCGCTCTTTTGGGAAAAACTACAACGCGGCATCCAGAAAATGGGGAGTCGTGAAGTCACCGCAATAAAAAAAGGGGCTCCGTTCCCGAATCCCCTTTTACCTGATCTCCTATCTTTTGACGACCATGCGCCGCTGCATCCGCCCCCCCATGGATGCCATCTGGTGCTTTTGGAGGGCACCCAGGCTTTCAAGGTGGAACTGGAACCACAAATCACCATACGCCCGCATATTCATCTTCTTTCCCTTCTCCAGGCATTCCAGGTTGTCTTTCAACCGTTCGTCCCCCGGAAGCTTTTTGAGCCCCTTGGCAAGAATCTCTTTGGCTCTTGCCGGTTCGCCGCTCTCGTTCATGCAGTAGGCATACAGGCTCCAGAGAAGTGATTCTTTGCCGTTCCACTGCACCGCTTTTTCAAACGTGCTGATCATCTTGTCCTTCTTCTGGCGTTTCATGTAGGAAACAGCGAGCATGGCGGTGGCGGCCCAGTTTTTGAAGAACGACTTCTCCAGATGGGGGAAGGCATTCGAGAAGTCACGCTTCATGTAGTAAATCATACCGATTTGCGAGTGTATTTGCCCGTTTACATACAGCTGCCACTTGCTGTACTGCAGGGCATCCTTCAACTCGCGGATCGCTTTTTCAAAGCGGGGGGGCTGGGCCTGCAGGTCCTTGCCGGCGGCCTCCATGGAAGCCATGACCTTCTTCATGGTAATGCGCGAAAACAGGACAAAAACCAGCGCGAAGACAATCAGACCGACAATCAGTGAGCCCCACCAGGCCAGCTTCAGGACAAAAACAAGTATCAGCAGCACGGCAACCGCGGCTGCAGCGGAGATAAGAATATTATACATCGGGAATTCCTTTCATACTTTGAAACAGATGGATAAACGGGAGCCAGTTCCCGGCTTATGCCGGAAGCATCTTTCCGTTCTTTTCGGTGAATTTTGCGATGATGATGCGCTTGCCCGGTTTGAGGACAACTTTTACCTTTATGTTGTTCCAGGCGGAGAGCAGTTTGGTCGATACGTTGAAACGCTTGGACAGCGAGCTGAGAGTATCGCCTCTTTTTACGGTGTAATATTTTGCGTAACTACCTTTCGCTGCCGTTGCCGATCGGGGTGATCGCCCTTCGTGGCTGAAATCAACGGTCTGCTTGACCGGTACGAGCAGCGATTTTCCGGCGATACGGCTTTTGGTATTCAGGCTGTTCAACTCCGCCAGGATCGCGGGCGATGTGCCGAAGCGCCGGGCCACGCCTTTTAATGTATCCTTTTTGCGCGCCTGGTAGCGGCTGTACAGAACCCGCTCGGTGAAACGCTGATTCTCGGGAACTTTTGCATATTCAGCTTCAAACTGCTGCTTGCTCCCTTTGGGAATCTTAAGCTGATAATTCGGATAGTTGGGGGGGGTGCACCAATGGCGCAGATCCGGATTCAGCTCCTTGATCGATTCGTAGGTCGTGCCGCTCAGTTTTGCAGCAAGATCAAGGTTGGTGCGCGACGGTATCGTGACGGTATCGTACTCGATAGGTGTCAGGTAGGCGATATCTGTGAAGCCGTAGCGCGCAGGATCCTTGGCAATAATGGCCGCAGCCAGAAGTTTTGGGACATAATCCTTGGTTTCGCGCTTGAGATAGGAACCGCGGGATATCTCCCAGAAGTCACTGGTATTATACATGCTGATGGCACGCAGGATTTTGTTCTCTCCGGCATTGTAGCCGGCGGCCGCCAGATACCAGTCGCCTTTGAACAGGCCGTACAGCTCTTTCAAGTATAATGCGGCGGCGGTTGTTGCCTTGACCGGGTCCTTGCGCTCGTCGATCCACTGATCAATCCGCAGGGAATAGTGCCGGCCTGTGTCGGAGATGAACTGCCACGGGCCGACCGCGTTGGCCCAGGAACGGGCATGCATCTGAAAGCCGCTCTCGATCATGGCGACATACACAAGATCTTCCGGCATTCCTTCGCGCTTCAGAATCTCCCTCATCATCGGAATATAACGTGACGAATGCGAGAGCCAGCGCGAGAAGGATGGCTTCCCTCTGGTCTGGAAATAATACAGAAAATATTCAACGTTATTGTTCAGCGTCAGCGGGATATCGGAAATCGGCAATTCAACATCGGGGAGTTTAAGATCACTGTCCTCTTCGCTTGAGTCCCGCAGCTCTTCAAGCGAAAAGAGTGCTGCAACCGGTGCGGTATCCCCGGATCCGGTTGCAGCCAGATCGTCAGCGGAAACCAGCGCAGGAGCTTCAGCCGCACCAGGCATCAGGGCATTCGGCCGGGTCAACTCGGTCAGCAAGGGCTGAACCGGTTCTGTGGCGGTAACGGGAAGCGCGAAGAGCAGAGTGGCAAGGAGAATAAGGATGTATGTATAGAGAGTACATTTTTTCATAGAGCCGGGATTATAAAGGAAGCTGCGATGAAAGTCAATGGCACGAAAACCCTTGTGTAACGGGCATTCGCTGTTTGGTTGTGCGCTGGGCCGGGGCTGGACGAAAAATGAAAGTGTTAAAAAAAAGCCCACCGGAGGGTGGGCTTTTTTGCTTGAATCTGCTGCCGTCTACTGCGCCGAAGTACGCTCTTTCTGCATCGCTTCGCGGCCGGCTTCAATAGCGGATGCCAGGACAGACTTCTTCTCGGCGAAGGTCTCCTTGCCATCTTCAACGGCATTTTTGATCTTTTCCTGGGCTTCCTTGGCATATTCCTTGATCTTGTCTACTGCGTCTTCCGTCAGATCGAGGATGCTCTCACGCATTTCGCGCCCGCTTTTCGGCGCATACAACAGGGCAAGCCCCGCACCAATAGCTGCCCCGGCTACAAACGATACCAATACAGTTCCTGCTGATACGTCACATTTGTCAGACATGGTTACATACCTCCCCGTTTTTTTAGATACCGTTCCAACATGTATTTCCCTGCGACCCTGGCTCCGGTTGCCCAGGCCGAAGTCGTGTTGAGAGCTCCTGTGACAACACCTACCGTGCGGTTTATGGTGTGCAGATTGTTGCCGGCCTCTCCCAGCTCCGACATGAATCGTCTGACATCATCGTTGTACTCGGCCATACTGCCACCAACGGTTTTTAATTCTGCCAGCACGCCGTTTAACTCCTGCAGGGTCGGTTTCAACTCGCTCTGAACCATTTCAGCCAGTTCCCCAAACGATGCGGCGCTTCGTTTAACAGTCAGGAGGGTGGGGATAAGGGTCAGAACCAGAATACAGAGAGCGACAGCTATAATTATCAGGGCTATTCCGGTCAGTGGCATTATCGTTCTCCAGTAGAGTAATCAGTGTTCATTAGGCAAAGTATAGAGCAATTCGGGAAAAATTCAACGTCTAAACATTACTCGGCACTTTCCGGCATCATTTCTCTGACAATCTTTTCTACGGCCGAATACGGGTCGGTACGCTGCTCACCCATCCCTGCCACAACCGTGTCAAGGCGGTTGTCCCTGGCCATGAACGAGAGGGCCCTTTGGAAAAGGGTGTCGCGCAGGATACTTATGAAATGGCGCTGGTTGCGCTCGCGCAGGAAATCGTCAATGGTCCCGCTTGACAGGAAAAAGTTGCGATGGCCAAGGATTTCATCGGTCAGTTCGTTAATGCCGGTGCCGCGCTGTGCCTCGGTCTTCATCACCTGCGGCCGCCACCCCCCTTCCACGGGATTGCGCATTTCCAGCATCGTGCTCAGCTCCCGTGCTGTCCGGTCTGCCCCCTCCCGATCGGCTTTGTTGACGACAAAAATATCGCCGATCTCAAGTATTCCGGCCTTGATCGCCTGAATGTCGTCACCGAGCCCCGGGACCATCACGACACAGGTCGTATGAGCCTCCCGTACGATGTCCACCTCGTCCTGACCGACCCCGACGGTTTCAATTATAACGATGTCCATCCCCAGGGCGTCCATGACGAGGGCAACATCAGAGGTCGAGCGCGAAAGCCCACCGAGTGCCCCGCGTGTGGCCAGACTGCGGATGAAAACCCCTTCGTCACAGGAGTGGCGGTTCATGCGGATGCGATCGCCCAGAATTGCGCCGCCGGTAAAGGGGCTGGTCGGGTCGATTGCGACTACGCCGACTTTTTTTCCGCGACTGCGAAACGATGCGGTCAGTTGATCGACCAGGGTCGATTTTCCGGCTCCCGGGGGGCCGGTAATACCGATGATAAAGGCGTTGCCGGTGTGGGGATAGAGGTACTTCAGTTCATCAATTGCCTCGGGACGACCATCGTCGATGTCGCGCATCAGCCGGGCGGCGGCGCGGATGTTGCCTTCTAAAATCTGTTCTGCGAGTGACATGGGATACCTTTGATTGATGGGTTTGTAAACGAGGGGTTTCTATATCATGATATCAGCGGGAATTCAACGGGCGGCGATCGGGGGCAGAAACTATAAGGGCTGGCTCGGATCAGCGCCATTCATATCTGAAAACGTGCGGGTAGTGTGAAGCCATCTCTCTGCGCTATGTCGCAGTTTTATCAGGTTTTTTGAGGTGGTTATGAAAATAATATGCCGTTGCTCCGTTTCGTAAAATATGTTACTTCTGATTTTTCCGGCTAGGGAATACATTTTCAGCTCTGGAGACGCAGATGATTCGAGTAATCACCATGATTGTATTGGCAGCTTTTTTCCCGATGCAGCTCTATGCGGAAGATCTTGGCGGTTTCGGTACGGATACGCAAGTTGAATACTTCGTTCCAAGAGGTCCTGACAAACCAAAGTTCGAAGATGTTGTACCCAGGGCTCCGGACACATCGCAAGAGCAGCGTGACCAGAAACTCACTGAAAAAATACTGCAGGAACCTCCGAAAGCTGTTGTCGCGGAAAAATCCGGCACCAACTGGTGGCTGTGGGGTGGTCTGGCGGTAGTAGCGGGTGGCGTTGCCGCCCTTGCTGCAGGCGGTGGTGGGGGTAAGGGCGGCAACACAGCAACTTCCACAGGGAGTGGGACAGTCAGTTGGTAGCAGGAATAGTGCTATGCAGACTGGAATGTAATTATACCAATATAGAACGAGGATAATCAATGCTCAGTCCAGCCAGATATATTTTGTTTTTTCTGCCTCTACTTACCATGATTCTACTTGCCTCATGTGGTGGCAGTGACACAACTACCGCCGAAGTAGGTGGGGCAAATTTTACCCTTGCATGGCAGGATAAAGATCAGGTTAATGTTGCCAAGCAGGTCACTAAAGGAGAAATCTGCAGCACGAACGGTATTGACCAGATCAAGGTCAGCTACTTAAACGACACCACGATAGTTCAGAGCCAGACCTTTGCCTGCTCGGATGGGTCCGGCACCGTAACTGGTATTCCGGTTGGTAGTTATACCCTCAAGGTTGAAGGACTCACCGGTGGTGTGGTCAGTTGGCGAGGCAAGTTGGACGATGCTGTCATTGAGGCGAACAAAACCACGGACCACGGTACAATCATGATGCTATATGTTGGCCTGCCGCGGATCACTCCAAGCGCCGGTGCAAATGGAAACATCAGTCCGCTCACTGTCCAAGCCGTCGCCAATGGCACCACTAAGACTTTTACCATCACACCGGACAACGGCTACGTTACCGTTACTCCGATAGGCGGCAACTGTCCGCAGGGAACTCTTAACGGCACCACCTATACAACTGGTTTGATCGTTGCCGACTGCACAGTGGCCCCAACATTCACGAACATCTTCTTTAATATCACTCCGAGCGCCGGTTTAAATGGTAGCATCAGCCCGTCCATCGCCCAGACTGCCACCAGCGGTGCTACCAAACAGTTTACCATCACTCCGGACAACGGTTACGCGGTTGTCACTCCGATAGGTGGCAGCTGTCCGCAGGGGATCCTTTACGGGACTGATTATACCACCGGTTTGATTGTTGCCGACTGCACCGTGGCGCCAATATTCTCTAACATTATCTTCCAAGTTACCCCAAGTGCAGGAATAAACGGGAGCATCAACCCGGCCACTTCCCAGACAGTCGTCAGTGGAACTGTCAGACAGTTTGCCATCACGCCGAACAGTGGTTATCAGATAGCATCTGTGACCGGTTGTGACGGTAACCTTTCGGGTACAACTTATACTACAGGCTCTATTACCGGAGACTGCACCATTACGGCCAGCTTCAGTCAATTGCCGACCTATAGAATTTCGGGTACTGTTGCCACGGCTGCCAATGTGGGAATAGAGGGAGTATCTGTTTCACTCTCCGGTAGTGGCACTACCATTGCCAGTACGAATGGCAGCGGCTTTTACTCATTTGTAGGTGCTGTTGACGGCCCTTACACATTGACTCCTTTGTTGAATGGCTACTCCTTTGCTCCACTCAGCAAAACTATATCGGTCAGCGGTGCTGATCTACCCGGACAGGATTTTACCGGAACGCTAAAAACCTACAGCATCTCCGGGTCGGTCACCGATGGGGTGTCACCATTACCAGGCGTCACAGTTACTTTGACCGGCAGCGGCTCTACTGCCACGACGACTAACAGTTCCGGCTATTACAGCTTTAGCGGAGCCCAGAACGGTGATTACACCCTGGCTCCGAGCAAGACCGACTATACCTTCAGTCCGGCAACTCTGGCAGTCACGGTAAACGGTGCGGATCAATCCGCAATGAACTTTGCGGCAACAGCAATTCCCACGATTCCGGCAGCCCCCTCGGATCTGGCCGCCACTGCTGTCTCATCCAATCTGATAAACCTATCCTGGACGGACAACGCGGGCAATGAAACCGGCTTCAGGATTGAGCGGGCTGAATCAGGTGGCAACTATTTCCAGATCGCCACAGTCGCTGCCAATGTAACCACCTACAAGGACACGGTTCCTTCTGCTTCTACAACCTACTTCTACCGGGTGCAGGCGACCAGTGGTGTCGGGGATTCGGGATATAGCGCCGAGGCGAATGCTACTACTCTGGCCGCCGGCGCCGTCACTCTCCCGGAGCTCGTGCCGGTCACCGGTACCTTCAATTTCAGTATCGGCAAGTTCGAAGTGACGCAGAGGGAGTGGCTTTCGGTCATGCCTAACAACCCGTCATTCAATCCCGCTTGTGGGTTGGACTGCCCGGTTGAGAATGTGAGCTGGAGTGAAGTACAGGACTTCATCATTACGCTTAATGCTCAGAGTGGTAAGAAATACCGCCTGCCGACTGAAGCGGAGTGGCAATATGCCGCGCAAATCGGCGGGTTCACCTATAGCGGCAGCAATAATGCCGATGCTGTTGCTTGGTATTCAGGCAACTCGGGGAACGCTACCCATCAGGTTGGTTATCTGAAACAGCCCAATGGGTTTGGAATTTATGATATGAGCGGCAATGTCTGGGAGTGGGTGAGCGACTGGTACAATAGTAGCCAGAGCCAGCGGGTCATTCGTGGTGGAGGGTATAATGTTCCTGTTGAAGTATTAGTAACAAGTTATCGTTTGGGTTTCGACCTAACCCAACCAAATAAGGCATTAGGCTTCCGTCTTGCAATGTGAGAAAACTTGCAGGATGGACTGTTCTCAGTCCCCCAGTCTTTTTCCCGGAACAAGATAGTTCCTGATATAGTCGGCGACAGCCTCCTCCACCGGGGTGACCGCTTCCGCATAGCCGGCCGCGCGGATCTTGGAGGTTTCGGCGCAGGTCAGGTACTGGTAGGTATTACGGATCGATTCCGGCATGTCGATGTACTCGATGTTCTCCGCTTTCCCCATGGCGCTGAAGACGGCGCGGGCCAGGCGGTTCCAGCTGACGGTCGTGCCGCCGCCGACGTTGAAGATGCCCCCGGCGCCCCTGTTCCGGAGGAAATGGAGCGTCATCGCCGCGGCGTCCTTGACGTAGACAAAGTCGCGCAGCTGTTCGCCGTCGCCGTATTCCGGTCGATGTGACTTGAACAGTTTGAGTTTCCCGGTGGCGCCGATCTGCTCATAGGCCTTGAGGACGAGCGAGCGCATTTCCCCTTTGTGCTGTTCATTAGGACCATAGACGTTGAAGTATTTGATGCCGACAATTCTGTCGAGCACTCCCTGTCGCAGTGCCCAGAGGTCGAAAAGCTGCTTTGAGTAGCCGTACATGTTCATCGGTCGGAGCAGCGGCAGCCGGCTGTCATCGTCGACAAAGCCGTGTTCCCCGTCTCCGTACGTAGCGGCGCTGGAAGCGTAGATAAAGCGGGCATCGGCCGCCAGTGCGGCCAGGGCAAGCTTGCGGGAGTATTCAAAGTTGTTTCTGATCAGATAGGTGGCGTCCGGTTCGGTCGTGGCAGAGCAGGCCCCCAGGTGGATGACCGCTTCAAGAGTGCGTCCCCCCGGCATGCGGCGTCCCAGCGAACCGTCATCCAGCATCTGCTCGAAGGCGTCCTTTTCCAGGTAATCCAGGAAGCGGAGTGGTGACAGGTTGCGCCATTTGTCCGTGTGTCCAAGGTGATCCACGATCAGGATGTCTTCCCTGCCAAGCAGGTTCAACTGCTGAACCACTGCGCTGCCGATCAGTCCTGCCCCTCCGGTTACGATAATCATTGATCGTTCTCCTGTCTTCCCTGCGTTGGAAATGCCCGTACGAGTTCTACTCCGGTACGCGGCTGATACCCATTATCATATACGCCGGTTCCGGTCAAGGCACGGGCACGGTTGACTACGGCGGCACGCTGCGCCAGACCGCCCTGAACCTCCTGTTTCACCACTGCAGCGCCTCACCGATGGTCAGAGGCAAACGTTCCGGCTTGCGATTTTCCCGCAGGGCTTTCTTGTAGAAGAATCTCGTGATGTCGGGAGGCTGCAGACGGGCCTGTTCAAGCAGAGGGACATTGGTGAGCAGTTCCCGTACCGGGCCGTCCGCGAGAAGACGGCCGCCCTGCATGACCAGCATGCGCTTTGCCACCTCCGGTACCAGGCTCATCTGATGGGTGGCCATAAGCACCGTGTAGCCATGATCATCGGCAAGGTGCCGAATCAGGGTGACAAGCCTGTCGGTGGAGGTCGGATCGAGTCCGTCAAAGGGTTCATCCAGGATCAATACCGAGTTCTGCATGGCCACGATTCCCGCCAGTGCCACCCGTTTCATCTCGCCGCCTGAAAGATGGTGGATCGGCCGGTGCTCAAGGTGCGGCACTTCGGTGATGTTCAGTGCCAGAGCCACCCGGTCGTTGACGTCTGTCTCGGAAAGCCCGAGATTGCGGGGGCCGTATGCGACATCCTCTCCAACCGAGTTGCAAAAGAGCTGGTCTTGCGGATCCTGGAAGAGCAGTCCGACTGTTCGGAAAACTTCGCGCGCGGATCTGGTATCCAGCTCAACCCCGGCCACCCGGACCTTGCCATGTGCCGGTTTGAGCAAGCCGGCAAGGAGCTTCATCAGGGTGGTCTTGCCGCTGCCATTATGGCCGCACAGAGCCACCGTTTCGCCGGGCATGATCCTGAAGTTTACTCCGGCCACCGCATCTGAGCCGTCGGTATAATGGTAATGCAGATCTCTCGCCTCCAGTACGGCCTGGTCCGGCGGCACGGACAAGGGACCGGGTTTGGCTGCCGCACCTGACAGGGGGCAGTAATCAGGGTGTGTTGAAGATTGCATGCTGGGTGACATCTGTTTCTCCCTATCCATACTAATCACCGCCGCGGGCCTGTACCGCCTGCTGGATGCGCTGGGCCCGGTCATAGGCACGCAAAAACAGCTGGGCCGTTATAGTCCCGGTCGTGTGCCATTCTCTGCTCCACCCCGACAGACCGCCACGGGCGCGCGCCGAGACCCGCATGGCGCTGAACTCCTCCCATAGCAGGAAAACGTAGCGGTACATGAAGCCCAGGGTGTCGGCTACCACATCGGGTACGCGGAACCAGCGCAGGGCTGCCAGTATTTCGGTAAACGGCGTGGTCAGGAAAAGGAGGCCGGCCCACGCCGTATCGGCCAGAACCCGCAAGCCAGCCTGGCCTCCCTGGGCAAGCCCTTCCCGGTATATGGTCAGGTGCCAGATTTTAATCAGCGGAGTTTGTCCCAACCCCACCGCGAGGCCGAGTATCACCGGCAGTGTAGCCCACACCGGTGCAAACACAAACCACGCCATATGGCGAAAAGGCGCCTTTGAGGCCGCCATGCCGGCCCAGGCGGCCAACAGTAGTGCCAGGCTTACCCGGTAGTCCAGCAACACCACATTGAATAACACGGCGGCAACGACCAAGGCCAGCTTCAAGCGGGCGTCCATACCGTGCAAACCGCATCCGAGGCGGTTTGCCATGGTCTTCTCGGCCTTGAGCAGATCGGATATGGAAAGATAGCCGCTCATGGCTCAGGACCCCGGGGCGTCTGGTCAATCGTGACGTCCCTGGTCCTGCCGAAGAGCAGGTGCCAGCCCCGGCCGATGATGAATCCAGCAATTCCGCCGCCTGCCAGGAGCATGGCATTCCAGACATCGCCCTTGTTCTCAAGATTGATATACGGGTCGTGAGGTTTGGCCCCGGCGGCCTCGGCGATGGCCTCGTTCACTTTCTCGTCCATCCCGGTATAAGCTCCCGGCTTGCCACCCCCGGTGTCAGCCCCCTCTGCCGCCTGGGCTGCGCTTGATGCCCGGGCTTCGGACGACAGGCCCGATATGCCGGCCGTCATACCCAGCAGAAGCGCTACCGCCAGGGCAGTCCTGGATATGACCCCCAGCGTCTCCAGCACCTCGGGGCGCTGACGGCCGATGGAGCGCACAGCTATGCCCGTTACTGCCATCTCGCCAAGGGCAATCGGCAGCTGTACCGGCAGATAGGCCGCCATAATGACGGCCAGGTATCCGGCAAAGCTGTATTGAGGCTGGGGAGCGAAGAGGGCCAGGTGCCCTCCCAGGATGCTCCCCGATATCAGATAGGTCAGGATATCCCCCATAAGTCCACCCAGGCCCGCGGACGCCAGGAGCGGCAGCCCCAGTTTGCGGCAAAGTCTGAAGAAGAGCCAGCCACCGGCGGCCCCGCCGAGGCCGAGGGAGAGGATGTTGGCCCCCAGGGTGGCGAACCCCCCATGGGCAAAGAGCAGTGCCTGCAGCAGCAGGGAAAGGCCCGACAGGGCCGCGCCGATGCCCGGTCCGAGCAGGATGCCCGCCAGCGGGGTTCCGCAGGGGTGCGAACAGGTGCCCATGTAGGCCGGGATCGGAATCAGCGAGACCAGAAAGATGAATGCTCCGGCCATGCCCAGAAGCGGCTTGCGTTCGGGCTGTTCTTTTATGAAGCGCTTCATGTCCGAGACCCCCCAGACCATGACCGCCGCACCTGCGACGGTGGTTGCCCAGAAAGATGGCCCGGTAAGAATGCCTTCGGAAATATGCATGACAGTGTCTCCAATATTAAAAGATGTTTCCGGGAGATGCGCCGGTTCTTTATATGTGCGTAAAGGCATAAAAAAAGTCCGCATATGCCGAAGCGGTATGCGGACTTTTCGTATTCAAAGTCTGATAAAGAGTTTCACTCTCCCGTTACCAGTGGGAATTGTTGAGTGCTGAGATCAATGGCAGGTCTTCTGGCTCGCGATTCATCCTCCAGGCGCCTTCCCGGTCTGCCGACCAGTGACATAATGCCCTTCGTCATCGCTTACAGCGGCGGGTCCGCGGGGGAATCATTCAATCCGAACTTCACCCCTCTTCCCTATCAAGCCCGTGCGGGCACCGTGATCCGTTATTCAATTGTCATAAAAGCCTCATCAGGCAGTACGTAGCTGAGATACCATGCTCCCTGTGTCCTGTCAAGGAGGATATGCCGGAACGTCTATCCATCTGTTTCAACGACGTTTTCGGCGGCTTTATTTCTGCATTTAAGCAGTAAACCGATCAATAGCGACAGACCCAGAGTCAGCGCCCCGCCAACTACCCCGGAAACGCTGGCGCCAAGCTTGTTTGCCTCATATGCATGCTCTGCTGGATCTTGCGCATGGGGGGCGCTCTGATCTGCCGGTGTGCCGGGCGGTTTGGCCCCGCCCGGGTTTCCAAACGAGTATTCCGGCAGAAAGGAGATTTTTTTCTGGAGAAGGGCTAAAGATCCATGGATGCCATGCTTCGAACCTGCCAGTCCTTTCTGCCGGGTCACTTCGGAGATTGACCATTCCAGGCCGTCGGGCTTTTCAGAGGCAAATTGGGAAGCGACTCCACCAGTCAGCAGCGTCACCGCCAGGATAGCCGGCACAATAGCGCGAATCGGATGAACATTCGCCGGGCCGGCTTCCATGGCGGTTCGCAGGATTTCAGGTTTGGCGCTGAACAGAAAGGAAATAACAGAAGCGGTCACCAGTCCCTCGACGACACCGATCGCAAGGTGGATCGGCTGCATGATGAGCGCAAAGGCCGGGAAGGGAAGCGCGGAAACTCCGGACAGCACGGTTTCCATGACAACCCCGAAGGCACCCGTCTGCAAGGCGATGATGGCGGCCGCCATCGATGCGACCGATATGCGGGCCGGAGTAAGGGTGCCGCCGGCAATTTTTTTGTAGACAAGAGGGTAGGCGATGAATGCCGGAAAAAAACCGAGGTTGAAGATGTTGCAGCCAAGCGCCAGCAGCCCCCCGTCGGCAAAGAAGAACGCCTGGACCACCAGTACCGAAGCGATCGTCAGGAAGGCGGCATGGGGGCCAAGCAGGATGGAGAGTATCAGCC